>CAYMUG010000005.1:17012-25278 GCA_964393575.1 uncultured Candidatus Saccharibacteria bacterium
TCCTGAACCGCATTACGAAGTAATACTGGTTCAGGGAGCCCCGCGCGCGCGTTAATACGCGGGGCTTGTTCGGGTTGTTTTATTATAACGCACGCTCTTGACGTTGTATTTCACTTTTTTCGCTTTCCAGGTCTGACTTTCTGCTTTGCAAGTCATTAATCTCTTTTTCTTTGGCATCTACTGTTTGTCGGGCATGTTCTATATCATTTTCTATTCTTTTAAGTTCGCGCTCTAAATTTCGTTTGTCGTCTTGAAGCTCTGATTTATTGGAATCGTCACTTACCGCATGCTCCTCACTTTCTATCTCCTTTATTTCTCTCTCCAGTTGTGCTTTTCTATCCCGCAAATCCTCAACTTCGTCTTTTTTGTCATACATTGTTTGCTGTGCATATTTTATCTTCTTTTCTGCTGTTTCAAGATCTTGATCTACGCGCTGTTTTTTATTCTTAAGCCTTGTTTCTCTGCGTTCTTTTTGAGGATCTTTGTTTTTGTCCTCTCCTCCTAATAAAGCCATAGGTTTTTTGTTAATTATAATCCTACTATATATTATAACTCAACTTTCTTACGCATAAAAAGCGAAGTTTTCCACGAAATATTAAAACCCCGCGTATCTGCGGGGTCTTAATATTGTAATTATTTAATTACGTAATTAAATAATTACAATATCACACCTCCTCCTACTACCTCTTCCGTGTTATAAATAACTGCGCTCTGCCCCGAGGTTACAGCTCTTTGGGGCTCGGTAAACTCAAGCACATAATTGTCTTCGTCTTTTTTATACACCTGACATTCCTGTGGCTCCTGTCTGTAGCGTATTGAGGCCTCAGCATTAAATGGAAAAGTTCCCGGTTGCTTCAGCCAGTTCACGTCACTAATATGCAGCTTGTTTTCAAAAAGCTCATCATCGTATTTAGTACCTACTATTAACTTATTTTCTCTGATGTCCTTGTCTACAACATAATAAGGCACGCCTCCCCCGATTCCGAGACCCTTTCTTTGGCCTATAGTGTAAAAATAAGCTCCGTTATGAGTTCCCACCTTTTTTCCTTCAGTGGTCACAATATCTCCTTCTTGGGGTTTTATATATTCCCGCAGAAAATCATATATATCCACTTTACCTATAAAACAAAGACCCTGGCTGTCCTTTTTTTCAGCATTCGGTAGCCCGAACTCTCTCGCCATTTCCCGTACTTCCTGCTTTGTGTATTCACCTATAGGGAAAATCACATTGTGCAGGCGTTCACGGGGAACACGATTCAGGAAATATGTCTGGTCTTTGTTCGGGTCTTTTCCTTTAAGTAGTTTTATTTTTTCATTTGGTGATTGGTTATTGGTTATTGGTGATTCGCGGCTCAGTCGCGCATAGTGTCCGGTTGCCATATAGTCCGCCCCGAATTCTTTAAAAACTTTGTCATAAAATATACCGAATTTTACCTCGTTATTGCACATAACATCCGGATTAGGCGTTCTGCCTGCCTTATATTCCCGCACAAAATAATCTACAACTCTTTTTTTGTATTCATCTACAAGGTCAACGCTGTAAAACGGAATACCTATTTTGCTTGCCGCGCGCCTTGCCCAGAATTCGTCTTCTTCGGCGGTGCAATGCTCGGAGTTCGCATCATCCCAGCACTTCATAAAAACACCCACAACATTAAAACCCTTTTCCTGTAAAAGGGCTGCTGTTACCGAGCTATCCACTCCTCCGGACATCGCAGCTACTACCTTAGTTTTATTTTTTGTATTAAGCTTATGCCTCATAACACGATTATTATACAATAATTATTATTAGTTTACAAGAGAGCTCCCCGGGCAGCAGGGGTCGCCCTGTCATACGACAGGGCGCCGTATCGCCGCAGTCATACGACACGGCAAGAATGATACGGCGGACCCCCGTTGCCCTTTAATACAGTCGTCAAATTAAAAATACTACCGAGTATACTCGGTAGTATACTACCGAGTATTTTTTGAGACGATAAGAATATATTTTGAGCTAACTTTTGCCTTCTTGTTTTACAAACTTTTCTAATAAATTATAAAAACGTTCCGAGTCAGGAATGTCTATCCATTCATTTTCACTATGATGGTTACCCCCCTTAGGGGCAAAAACAAGGGGAATTATATTATAATCATAAAGAAACCTGGCATCAGAAGCGCCGTAAGACATACTAAAATCTATTTTATTTTTAGAGAGTTTTTTAATAGATTGAATATAGTGATTACTTGTATCAACTTTTAGCGGTTGGGCGTTCATAATTTCGTTTATTTCTATACGACTAAATTTATTTTTTACCTTATTAACTTTTTTACGCACGTTTTCAATGCTGTTTTCCGGATTAAACCGGATATCTATCCATCCTTCGGCTTTGTGCGGAACTTTATTAAACGCTGTACCACTTTCTATTTTATTAACAGAAACAGTATCAGAACTTTTGGATTTACCGGGAAATTCTTTCTTAAGGGCTTCAGAAAATTTGATCAATTTCTCAAGCGCATTATCCCCCTCCCATGGACGGGAGCTATGCACGGATTTACCTTTTGTTTTTACATACAAAGCAAGAGCGCCTTTGGCTGTTTTTTCAAGCTGCCAATTATATCCGCCGTCGGGAAGTACGGAAACTTCAGCTCTGTATCCCTGTTTCAAAATCTGTTTTGTACCATTAAAGCCGCCGATTTCTTCATCTGTTGTTATAACTAAACTAATGTCATAGTCACTCAGATTTTGTCCTAAATTTTTTAAGAGTTTAATATAACAAGCAATGGCAAACTTCATATCAGCAGCACCCCGTCCATAAATACGATTGCCCTTCTTTTCCGGAGAAAACGCGTTTTTGCTTGCCTCTACTACGTCCAAATGCGCCTGAAGCCATATTTTAGATTTTTTACCCTTATGCGTAGAGACAACGAGTGAAGGAAAATTATTAAATTCAAATTCATTAAAATACAAAGGCAAGCCCGATAGCTCTCGTTTTATCCATTCCAGGGCTTTTTTGTTTTCTTTGTGGTTTTGTGTAATTGTAGAGAATTTTACAAGTTTCTTAAGTTTTTGTTCAATCATATTTATAAAAAGAGGGCTTGTCCTTTATCTTTCATTATAAGCTAAAGATAAAAGGATAAGCCCTTCAATTAGTGTACAAGATCATTAAGAAAATGCGTGGGAAAGTTCTACCGCTCCTCCCGCGTTAAAAAGTTCGAGGGCCCGGTCCGCGGGCAACTTTTCTTCACGAAGTCGTCTTTTTGCGGGTTCGAGAAATACCTCTTCGCCGCGTTTCCTGTCCCTAAGCCCTTTTTCCGCGATCTGCAGAAATTCGTGCGCAATATTTTTAATATTTGCTACATTCAGTCCGTATTCTATGCACATATTGCGGTATAGCAACCAACTACTCCAGTCCACAGAATTAACTAATTCCTCGGCCTCGTCGAGACGCTCCACTATTCCCAACCACATCGCGGGGACTGTTTCCCATTCATTATGCGGCTGTGTGCAGTTAGGGCGTATTTCTATCACACCGTATGAAGCACGCGGGCGGGCATTCCACCAAACAGTAGCTTCATGTACATACCAATGCGGTAAAAAATCTCTCCTTCTCTCCATTAGTTTGAAAAAATCAGTATTCGGACTCGGGGCAACATATGTACCCCCTTTTTTCTCTAAATATACCTGAAAGCGTGAAGAATACTCGATATACTCTTCAATGGATGAAAATGGAGTGGGGGGTATTCCGGAGCGCTTGGGGGCAAAATAACCCCAAACCTCTTCACGGAGAGCTTTTTTCCCCGAAGCATTATTATGCCACACAGGAGAATTAGCCGTTAATGCAATAGAAACACCGGAAAGGGCGTTGCATACATTTACTGCCCGAACAATTTCATCAGCGCTTATTTCAATACTAACCTGTGAAGAAGCGGTTAAACCTATATAATTAACCCGGGGAGGTAAATGTTTTCTGAAAATTTCGTACCTTTTAGTACGCGTTTTTTTACAAGCTTGCGAAACCGGCTGAATGCCGTATCCAAGCATAAGCCCGCCGTGTTCCCGGAAAAATCTGCGCAGTTTATTAATCCATTCAGTTTCTCTGTTAATAATGCAGTCAAGATGTTCATCGGGTATAGAAACACTTTCAACTACACCGCGTGCATATTCCAGTGAAATAAATTTACCGTCATTCCTGCCCAGCTTATAAGGTATGTCCTTGTAATAATCATCATAAATCAGAAACATATCCGCTTCTTCGGCCAACAAAGGAAGGGTTGGATATACATCAAATTCTTCGGCATTCTCAATACTAACTACCGGAAATTCTAATTCTACACCGACTCGCCTGGGACCTTCTCCGTCATAATGAAAACAATGCAAATACTTTTCTGCGGCATCTTTCATCTACATCCTCCTTGCTGTTCGCCCGGGGAGCCCGTTTTTAGTTATTATGAAAGAGCGGTTGTAAGTAGAATATAGAAATTTAATAAAGTAGTCAACCCCCAATCCTGTATGATAAAGATGGGGTTAGATAAACTTTGCCAACCAATCAGCTAACATTCGGGGGAAATCCGGGTGTTTAACAAAAATATCGGTTCCGTGTCCTCCTGTTTCAAAAATTCTATACTCTTTTTCCGCTTCTCCTGTTTTGGCAAGTTCTTCAACCGCACGCCAGGAATCCGGCACACGTTCGTCATCCTTAGCGGCGGCCAAATAAATATATTGCCCTGAATGCATTTCATCCGCAAGGTCTAAAGCTTCAATTCCTTTATAGTTATACCCCGGAGAAAGGGCAAAGCCCGCGCGCGCCTCGTGATTTTCAGCCATATACTGTATTGCCAGGTTAGCGCCTATGCTCGCACCTCCTACAAAAATATTAGCCAACTCTACTCCCTTTTCTCTGAACATTTCCCTTGCCGCAATCACGTCCAGAATTTTTTTCTGTTGCTCCTCATTAGAAAATTCCTGGTAATCAAGAGTGCCGCCCTGCGTGCTTTCTCCGTGTCCGCGTTCGTCTATAGCTAAAACCTGAAAGCCCTTATCTATAAGCAATGGGGCAAAATCCCGCCAGCTTTCTTTTGTAGAAGGCATCATATGCAGTAATATAACTGCAGGTGCATCCTCTTCTGTATTTTCGTAATAATCCCCTACTATTGTAATGTTGTCTTCTGTTGTGAGTTGTATTTTTTGCATAGTTTTCTCGCTCCTCGCGCAGCAAGCGCATTAGTTATCGCGCAAAGCGCGATAAAGTTATAGTTATAGTCATGGTGCTCGCCCCGCCGCGTCGTTAGTTAACGACGCGGCGGGGCGAGCTTAATCATTCCTGCCAAATACCCTCATCCCTTTTATCCATATAGCTATCCCGCGGAAAGGTTTGTGCATATATATACTCAGTATATACTTTAAATCTATTAATCTTTTTATCCCCCAAGCTATAAATCCTTTAACCGTAATACCGTATAAGTGGGCAATCCCGTATTTTCCTCCCGCAGAAGAAACGTAGCCGGGAAATTTAGGGTTATACTCACGAAAAGGATTGCTATAAATAGCATTATAAATATTGTCACTCACGACATCCGCCTCCTGCTCCGCCGCCCACGCAGTAGCGGGCACTGTCGTATCCGTTTTATTGTAATATACAAAAGCTGCATCCCCCAAAACGAAAGTATTGTCTTCGCCTTCTATGCGCAGAAAATTATCAGCTATTATACGACCCGACTTATGGAGAGGCAAACCCTCTATATTCTGATAAAGGTCCAATCCTTTAACACCGGCACTCCAAAGCATGAAATCTACACTGTATTCATCTCCGTTTTTTAGGTGTATTTTATGTGGTTCTATTTTTGTTACCCGTGCTTCTGTTATTGTTTCTATACCTAAATCTGTAAGACGCTTTTTTGCTGCCTTTCGCATCGGGGCCGGTACCTGGGGTAAAACTTTAGGCCCCGCGTCTAAAAGTTTAATATTTACATTTTTTCTCTCTACGTCAAAATTATTACCTATGAGATGCTCTACATAAACGGCCAGTTCTGTTGCAACTTCAAAACCGCTTAGACCGGCACCTATAATTGTAAAGTTGAGTTCTCTTCTGTCGTTTTTTTCAGCGCTTTCGAAAACATTTATAATAGCATTTCTCACATTCATAGCATCTTCAAGTGTTTTTAAGCTATTGCAACACATCTCTGCCCCCTCTACATCATAAAAAGCAATTTGAGCACCCAATCCCACCACACAGTATTCATACTGCATATAATCTCCGGAATCGAAAATCACCATTTTAGAAGAAAGTTTTATATCTTTTATCCTCTCCTGCACAAATTCTATACCTGTGCCGCTAATTACCTCTCTTACGGAAAAAGTGGCTGAACCGCCCAAATCTTCCTTAAAACCTTCTTCAGTGGGATATTTGCCGGAATCACCGCCTTTATAGGCAGTAGCTACCTCATATAACGAGGGAGTGTATGTCTGATAACTGTTTTTATCTACAAGTACAATTTTATATTCCGGGTTGTTTTTGAGTTTTTTATCAAGGCGTAGAGCGGTACGCAAACCCCCGAACCCCGCACCTAAAATCACAATTTTTTTCTCTCCCATATTTATTTATTTTGATTATTATTTTTGTTTTTAATGTCAGCACTCCTCAAAATTTCACGCAAACCCTCTATATCAGGTTTTTTTTCTGTGTTTTTTTTCTGTGCATCTCCGGAAGACGAAGGTTGAGTATCCTCTGTTTTGCCCTTTCCTTTATTATGTTGATCAACGTTTTCTCCGCCTTTTTCCGGCTTTTGGTTAGAACCCTTTCCGGATGCGCCGCCCGGTGCCGGATATTTTTTTGCTGCCTCTTCCAAACTTATAGGTTCGGGGGGCTTATTTTCCACTTTTTTCCCCTCGGGAGGCGGAGTTTTTCCTTGTTTTGTGGCATCCCATTCCGCTATCTTTTTCTCTATCTCTTCCCGCGGAGTGCCGTATCTCTCACGCGACAATCTTTTAGATTCTTCTTTATTTCCACTTTCCTCCAACTCAAATGGAGGCAATGTTTTGGCGGAAAAACCTCTACCTGCAACGCCATCTATCATTAGTTTAAGAATTATATTGTACTTCGGTAAATTTACAAAATCTTCTGTGGTAAATTCGGGGTAAAACTCTTTCTCTATAAACTCGGCGTCCTCAGCACCCACCCTAAAATTTATAAAAGTACCAACGTTCCCAAATACAGCATCGCGTACGCGATCCTCCATTTGTGCGATATACTGATGAGCTAAAATTAAACTTAAACGATACTTACGCGCCTCTGATAGTATGCCTTCAAAAGCTTCCGAGGCGAAGTTTTGAAATTCATCTACATAAAGAAAGAAGTCCTTTCGCTCTTCTTCGGGAATATCTATGCGGCTCATAGCGGCAAGAAACAACTTTGTTATAGTCATAGCACCTAAAAGTTTACTGTTATCCTCTCCTATTCTTCCTTTAGACAAATTCAATATAAAAATTTTGCCTTCATCCATTACTTCCCTAAGGTCAACCGTAGATTTTTTCTGGCCTACAATATTTCGTATAAGAGGAGCTGTAGTAAACTGACCAACCTTATTCTGTATTGCAGCTGTAGCTTCGGCAGCGAGTCGGTCGGAATACTGGGCAAACTCATCCTGCCAGAAAGATCTGACCACAGGATCTTTTACATAACGCAAAACTTCTTTACGGAAATCCTTGTTCGCCATAAGACGATTTACATCAAGCATAGTGGCATCAGGATACTCCAAAAGAGCTAAAATAGAATTATTTAAAATATATTCCATCCTGGCACTCCACACATCAACCCAGATTTTTTTAAAAACACCCATAAGGCCGCTGGCTACAAGGTGGCGCTTGTCATACCCTACATCTTCCAATAAATTTAAACCTAAGGGCGCTTCTGTATCTCCGGGGTTGAAATATACGACATCATCCACTCTTTCTTTGGGGATAAAGTTTAAAAGTTCCTCCGCAAATTCACCGTGAGGATCAATCACGCCAAGGCCGTTGCCGTTCACCATATCCTGAATAGCCATATTCTTTAACATAGCAGTTTTACCCATGCCGGTCTTACCTATGGTATATACATGCCTGCGCCTGTCGTCGGTTTTTATACCGAATCTATCCGTTCTTCCTCTGTAATTTAGTTGTGCGAAATAGTTTATTTCCTCCGGTGTCATATATTTTTATTCGCTTCGCTCATAAATTAATTATCAAATCTCAATTATCAATTTTCAATCAATTGCTAAATTATTCAATTATCAATTGAAAATTAATTGA
>CAYMUG010000005.1:25378-35236 GCA_964393575.1 uncultured Candidatus Saccharibacteria bacterium
ATTGAAAATTGTAAATTTTAAGTGGGTAATCCTCTGGGCGGCTCTGATGTCTTACTTGGCTTGCGCGGCATAAACGGAGCACTTACAACTCTTCCCGGTAGGTGGTATAGTGTAGCTAATTCTTCTACGTTTAGGGCATAGGGCTTTGTAGATGAACCAAACATTCTTTTTTTGTATGCCACAAAAGCCCTCCTCTTTCTTAGGTAATTTCTTTTATTCTGGAAAAACATTAAACTACTGGAAGGAATAGTTTGAGAATTAGGTTGGAGCATATTGTAAGCCGTAAACTGCTTAAAAAAACCATTTAAGCTTGCAATATTTTCCGCCTTCCATACATCTTTACGGGCTAAATATAGCGCCCTGATATTGGTATGGAAATGAAGCTTGGATGCTTTCATCTCAACTTTTTCCAGAGCTCTCTGCTCTCCCGGAGTAAGTTTTTGTATGTCAATCGACTCCTGGGATGTTTTTTGTCGCCCTTCGTATTCGCGTGTTAAGTCGGGGGCACTTTCCGCAAACGCACGTATTAAATCAACAAAAAAATCGGATATTATTTGTACTATTCCGGGACCAAAACCGGATGATGAAGAACTCTTTCTGCCCGCAAGTTCGTCGCGCACCTTATTGGCCTCACCTTCTATTTCAGTTAGTACAGGGGTAATCAAAAACTGAAGCCATAGATGCTCCCCTTCTTCCATTTTAGATATATTTTCGGCAAATTGAGAAACAGGGTCAAGACGCCTTTCTTCTTCTACGTCTTCAAAGTCAATATATGTTTTTAAAGGATAAGGGGCGTCTTTGGATAACTCAAAATCCCCGCCCCATAAATCATACTCGCGTCCGGGCAAGTCGGGGGGTAGATCTTCAGTATAATCATCTATCTCTGTAATTTCCGCATCGGGATACTGAGAGTAAATTTTACTTTCTACAAAATTCCTGTGCTGTCTTTGGGCTCTAACAATAAATCTTAGGTCTCCATTGGTTCCTATCATTTCCAAACTAAAATAATCGGGGACTTTTCCCATTGACCATTTTGAGCGCAGGTCAACTTTACTCCATGCGCCGTGCAAACCTTCAAGCACATTTTCCATGGCTTTTGGTGTTTTTAATACATCCTGCGGAAGACCTATCTCCAAATTAACCCAATCCAAGCTACCTAAATAATTTGAACGTTTCCACTTAAGATAAAGCGGCTTTACTTTAAGAAATAAAAATAAAGGTAAAACAATCCACCAGGTAAGTTGAACCAGCCGGACTATAAAATCAAAAAGAGTACCGAGTATATTGCCTACATCAAAAGGCACAATAACTAAATTTAGTTAATAGAAAAAAGAACCACAACGCTTTCAAGTGCGGGAAAGCGTTGTTCTTAAAGTTTTAATGGTATAAATAATGCAGAAATTAGGCCAAGTAGTATCGCGTACTGTCAACTTTTTTAAAATGTGATTTATTTTGCAGGTTAAGGAGTACAGTGTTGCGTTGAACATTGCGCTGGCGGAAAACTTTTTCTATAATCTCCTGCGTATCCATGGGCTTACCTTCATTCTGCAGTATATTCATTATAACATCTTTTACTGTACCGGGTATATACCCCCAACTCTTAAGAGCATAAATTCCCCGGCCTATAAGCACGAATCTCTCGTCTTTAATAAGTTCGTTATGAACCGTCTGAGGATGTGTTTTTTTGTTAGCATAAAAAGGTCCTCCATCAATAAGTCGGGCGAGGTCTCTGAAGTGCATAGGTTTTTCCTGTTCCTTTAAAACAAGGTAAACTTTATCTCTTACGCCCTTAGGTGTAATTTCAGGCCAATTAGCCATCCCCCAGTAGCCGTAAGGTCCTTTTCGTATATTTTTAGATATTTCAAGAATTGAATTAATATTACTCCCATCCATCTCAAGGTTGTCTTTATTTTCCGCAAAAATGATCTCTTTTAATTGATCTTCTCCAACTGCCTTGCCTTTTTTCGCCAATTTTTCCTCTATTCGTGAAAGGAGTTGTTTTGCGGTTTCTGCGTATTTTTCATCCAAAGCCCACGCAACTCGGGTAGTTTCGCTTTCTTTGATTTGACTAAATTTATGATTAATATGAAGAAGTAACCTAAGGTAAGGAGCCTGCTTTTCCGTTACCAAAGAATTTACAATTCTATCTTCTGTGGCAACCCCACAGTTCTTTTGAAGAAAGTCAGAAATTGCACTACAGGCCTCTTCGAGTTCACTAAGTTCATTAAACTGATTAGAGCTTCTAATTTTCCCGTAGGAGGCCTCTTCAATTTGGCGCACTCTTTCTCTGGTAATATTATAATTACTCCCTATACTTTCCAGGGTATTTTTTCTCCCGTTTGTACCAATGCCGTGACGGGCAGCAAGGATTGTCCTATTGCGTTCAGAAAGGATTTTTAGCGACTTCTCTACAGGAAATTTGATATTTAGTTTTTTGGTTGCGGTAGACATAATTTTATTTATACATAAATTTAAGCATATTATTTATATAAAGTCAACCCCATTGGAAATAAATAATGCGCTTACGGTTTACAGCGACCCTTAATGGAGCCCTACTCCCGCTTACGTACCCACTCTACAAGAAGGGGGCTTGCAACAAATAAAGACGAATATACACCCACCACAATACCTGTGATTAATGTAAATATAAAATTATTCAGTGTATCTCCGCCGAAAAACAAGACAGCAAAAAGTACGATAAGCGTAGTTAACGAAGTATTAAGCGAACGTACTAAACTTTCTTTTACGCTTTTTGAAACTCCCTCTTCAAAGGATATTGTATCTCCTAAGCGCTGCAGATTTTCACGCACCCTGTCAAAAATTACAATAGTATCATTTACGGAATAACCCAGAATAGTAAGAAGAGCTACCACAAACGGGATGCCGGCCTCTTTGCCTGTAAAATGTGTATACAAAGAAAACACTCCCAGGGTAATAATAATATCATGCGCCAAAGCTATAATAGAGGTAATTCCGTACTTGATAGAACTTACCGGATAAGAAACTTTTCTGAACGCCCAGGCAATATACGCAATAATAATCAGCACTACAATACTTATAGCCACCAAAGATTTGTTTTTTGTTTCCTCTCCCACGGTAGGGCCCACCGTTTCAAAGCGTGACTCAGAAAATTCGCCTTCGCTAACCTCTTGTATATTTGACAGGACTTCCTGGTGGGTATTCTCATTAACATCTCTAAAACGAAGGATTACCCCTTGATCTCCGGAATGCTGCACTTGTAAGGCGCCGAGGTCCAAATCCTGTAGAGCATTTTCTATTTTTTCCCGTGCCGGAACTTTATCCGCTTCCGTGTATCTCAACTCCATTAGAGACCCTCCTTCGAAATCAAGGCCTAAAGGAATACCCAAAAATATAATAGCGCCTATACTTGCTGTAACAAGCACTCCTGAAATTGTGTAATAAATTTTGCGGTATTTCATCATATAAAATACTATGACTATGACACAGCGCTCGCGCAGCGAGCGCATTAGTTATCGCGCTTTGCGGGGTACAGGGCTGTACCTTACTTCGCGCAATGATGTCATGGTTATGGTCATTGTCATGGTGCTCACTCCGCCACGCCGTTAGCTAACGGCGTGGCGGAGTGAGTTTACCGTGTCCAAATAACTTTATACTTATCCAGCTTTCCTGTTGATATGCCCTTCATTAAATATCGTGTAACTATCATAGAGGAAAATAGACTTACTAAAATCCCCAATCCCAATACAAGCGCAAAACCCTTAATAAAACTCGTGGCAAACCAAAACAATATTACTGCTGTCAGAAGGGTTGATATATTACCGTCACGAATAGAAGGCCAAGCTCTTTCAAACGCTCTGTCGATTGCAAGATTAAGGTTTTCTTTACCTTCGGTTACTTCTTCCTTTAATCGCTCAAATATTAAAACGTTAGCATCTACAGCCATACCTATAGAAAGAATTAATCCCGCTATTCCGGCTAAAGTTAGCGTAATAGGTATTAACTTAATGATACCTACAAGAAAAGCTATATACACAGCAAGAGAAAATGCGGAAAGCAGTCCTGACAACCTATAAACGACTATAAGAAATATTACAACTGCCAAAAGAGCAATTATTCCGGCCTTCAAACTACTTTGAAGAGATTCTTCACCCAGGGAAGCACTAACCCGCCGCTGTCCTATCAATTCTATGGGCACAGGCAGAGCACCATCATTAAGCCCGCGTGCTATCGTCCGAGCTCGTTCTATATCGCTAAACCCTGTGATTGTAGCTTGCCCTCCTGCTATTTTTTGTTGCACTATAGGGGCTTGATGTAATCGGTCATCCAGAAATATAGCCAACGGCTTGCCGGTATTTCTTTCCGTTACTTGCTCAAATAGCTGAGCTCCCTCCTCGTTAAATCTAAGAGAAATTATCGGCTCATTTGTTTGGTTTTGAAAAGTAACGGAAGCACCCTCCAGAAACTCTCCCGTTAGGTTTGTGTTTTTAAAACACGGATCCTTCGCGCTCTGTGCGCGGACAAGCTCGAGTAGTTGTTGGTTGGGTTGCTGGCAAAATCCTTGAGCTTGCTCTTCCTCAATCAGAGGTTCGCCCTGGGGTCCGGTGACAGATCTTAAAATTTCCACCTGTTCTTCCTCGGGACGCAACTCTTTAAACTGTAAAAACGGGGTTTCCCCTATTTCTTTGATGGCTCGATCCGGATCCTCTATACCGGCAAGCCCTACAATAACCCTGTTTTTGTCTTCAAGCAGTTGCACCCTCGGTTCACGCACTCCCAGGGCATTAATTCTGCGTTCTATTCTACTGCGAAGCAACTCCATTTTTTCAGGTTTTTCGCGTTCAGGTATATCTTCCAGCACTCCCTTGTAAACCAGCTCAACACCACCCTGCAGATCAAGCCCTAAACTGTATTCCTCTGAAAATTGCGGAAACGCTATTATATTTTGTTTTCCGTTTAACCATTCCGCGGAACCATTCCAATATTTAGGATAATCAAAATTAGCCGCAAAAAATGCGGCTGCAAAAATAACCAGGATTGCTATCCATATACTTGTTCGTGTGCCCGGAGTGAGTTTTCTAACAGAAGACATTGAGTATTATATTAATGAAAATATCTGCGTTTGTAAAGACGAATTATGCATAACCTTTTCTATGAATGAAAGGTGCGAGGTTGACAATATTGTATATTATGTTATTCTTTATACGTTCTCTTCGCACTGAAGAGAAGCTCGCATGTGCTCAAAGCAGGATAATTAAAGGAGACCGACGGATGGACATCACACAGGTTGCACTAATGAAGATTTTAAAAGTGTTTTTTATAGTCGCACTTGTAGCCGCAGCAATTGTCGTGCTCGCTGCGACAGTAGCATTCGCCGGACATGAGGTAGCGGACCAAGGGTTCCAATGTCCGCATTGCTCGTGGTGGAACGGTTTGTGCAAGTTAGGCAACTGGATTGATGGCTGTGAACAATGGATACACGACTTCAACGCCGCATTGCGGGCTTTGTAACGACGGGGGCGATGCTTCACACATAGTCCCGCGGACTGAGTTCCTTTCCTTTCACCACCACCCGGCTTCTACAGCCGGGTGTTTTATTATATTATACAGAGTTAAACATTTGGTATGTTAAAATAAGCGCACCGAATATAAAATATAGTTATGCAGGAATTAACTAAAAAACAAAAAGAAGCGGTGGAATCCGATGCCGCCTCCACACTCGTAATAGCCGGTCCCGGTACCGGAAAAACGCATATGCTTGCCTCCCGGATCCAATATCTAGTAGAGGAAAAAGGGATTCCCGCAGAAAACATCCTTGCACTCACCTTTACAAAAAGCGGTGCAAAAGAAATGAAAGGACGCGTAATTTCTTTTCTGGGCACGGACGGTTACGACATTACAGCCAACACGTTCCACGGCTTTGCATCCTCCTTGTTTGAAGAATATCCCGATGTATTCGGATATAAATTTAACTTACGCCAAATTACAGACCTTGAAAGTATAGAGATGATAGAAAATATATTTGAAGAGCTGGCTAAAGAGGGGGCTGTACAAAAAATATACAACCCTGATGACGAGTATTATATAAAAACTATAGGAGACACAATAAAAGAGATTAAAAAAGAAGGTTTTTCTCCTGCTGACTTCGAAAAGGCGGTGAATGACTGGCAGGCGAAAATAGACAACACACCCGATGAAGAAAAGCTATCAAGCAGAGGCCCCACGAAAGGTCAGCTAAAAAGAGAATATAAAGACGAAGAAGAGCGCATAGAAAAAGCAAAAGAGTTATTCCGTGTGTATGAGGCGTACCAAAAACGAATAGAAAAAGAAAGCTTATTTGACTATGAAGATATGATACTGCGCGCTATCTCCGGATTGGAGAACGCGGAAAGCGTAAAAAAAGACCTCCAACAAAAATACAAAGCAGTGCTGGTTGACGAATACCAGGACACCTCCGGCGGACAAAACCGGCTTTTATTCAATTTGATAGGCAAAGAAACTAAAACGTTTATAGTCGGAGACGACGACCAGGCAATTTATCGTTTTCAGGGGGCTTCAATAGATAACTTTAAAGAATTTGCAGAAAAATACGAACCTAAAATTATAACTCTTGAAGATAATTTCCGATCTCCTCAATTTTTAATTGATGCCTCGCTTAAAATTGCAAACGCTAATCCGGACCGCCTTACAAAACATATAGAAGGTCTATCTGAAAAAACACTTCAATCTCATGTACCACACAAAGATGCAAAAGATGTTTACATAAAAACGTTTGAAACGGATGAAGAAGAGCACGTGTATATAAAAAACGAAATAGAGAAACTGCAGGCAAATGGAAGTGATCCCGGCGATATTGCGGTTATAACAATCACCAACAAGGAACAGGAAGAGTTGGCTGAAGTGCTGCGCAATAACGGAATCCCTGCCTCTGTGTCCGGAGACATAAATGCGCTGGATAATCCTTATGTGGGCATGCTTTTTAACTTCGCCTCCGCTGCAACTAACCCGTACAACGACGAGAGTTTACTTTATCTGTTATTACATCCCGCCACACCTATAACGCGAGAGGATGTGTGGCATATATTAGAAAAAAGAGGGAGAAAAGAATCTATTTTCAGCACCCTAAGACGGATAATAAAAGACGGGGAACTTAGCGACCCTGAAAACGCAAAAAAAACTTATAAAATAATCGGGGGGTTATCAGAAAAACAAACAACACAATCGGGAGCTCACTGGATAAAAGAAGTAATGGACGACACCGGCCTTCTTTTGTGGGCATCAAACAAAGAGGGGGCACCATACATAATAGCCAATCTGCGCGCACTTACTGATGAGGCAAAAAGATTCCAGGCAGGCAACCCTAATATTAAGGCCTCGGATATTATGCGCCACTTTAACAGCCACATTCGCCTCAATATTCCCCTAAAACCAAAGTTATCCGGGATCAACACGGATAATACAGTAAAAATAACCACAGCCCATAAAGTCAAAGGACAGGAATTTGAAAACGTATTTATAACTCACGCGGCCCATAAGAATTGGTCGGGAAAATACCGAAAACCAAGAATGAAACTTCCTCCCGCCATTCCCGAATACAAACAGGACCTCTCGGACGAAAGAAGAGTATTTTATGTATCTATGACACGCGCAAAGAAAAGATTATTTATTACCCGCGCAAAAGTTTATACCCGGGGATTTGACGGTATGCGCAAAGAAGAGTTAGAGACACATCCGGCTGTATTTCTTGAAGAGCTAAGCGATTATGTGCCGGAAGAAACAGAAAAACCGGAAATGAAAGATGTTATTAAAAAAAGTATGGAGCCGGTAAAACAAACAAAAGAAGAGGAAAAAGAAATTATAAAGGGTATCGTAACTGATGAAAATTTCGCACTTAACCCTACCGCGCTGAACACATTTCTTAAGTGCCCCCGAGAGTTCCTCTACAAAACAGTACTGCGTGTACCCACTATAAAAAACCTATCTCTTACTTATGGAGAGGCAATACACTTAGCTCTCCAGCAATACTTTAAAGCTCCCGAAAAAAGTCGCAGCCCCGAACTTTTAATGGAAACAGTGCGCAATTTTGTAAGTACACAATCTACTTTGACGGAAGGAGAAAATAAAAAGCTATTAGACCGTGCTGAGGAAAGCTTGACCAATTATTATGAGAAAAAATTAAAAAATGAGCCCGAACCGCTATATACAGAATATACATTCCCCCGGGACGAAATAAAATACGAAGGAGTGCGCATTACAGGAAAAGCTGACAAAATTACTAAAATAAACGAAAAGGGTGTTGCAATTGTAGATTATAAAACAAGCAAAGACGCACCCTCGGAACAAAAAGTAAGAGGTAATGTAAAAAATCAACGGGAGTCAAAAATTGATTTGTATCGCCAGCTTATTTTTTACAAACTTCTTGCTGAAGAATACGACAATTTTAATTACAATGCCACAGCTTTTATACTTGATTTTGTAGATGCGAATAAAGCGTTGGAGATAGAGATTAAAGAAAACGACTATAAAGAATTTCAAGAAACTTTAAAAAAAGTATGGGAAAGCATACAAACACTTGATTTTCTCAACCCCAAAGGAAAATTCCCGCATTGCAGAGAGTGCGAATATTGTAAGTTGACTGATGGCTAATGACAAATGATCTATGATTTATAACAGATGACAAGTAACCCGTAATCGGTAATCGGTAATCAGTCACTATTAACCCTCAAATAGGGCTGTCGGGCAGCCCTATTTGGCCCTGATATAACCCTTTTCAATAATAAACCCGCGAAATATTCGCGGGAATGACGTTTAAAGCTCGCGGTTTTTGTTTACTAATCAAAAAGTACTTTGTCCACGAAAGAAGAAACCTTATCAAAAAATAATTTGGATATTGCGCAGTCGTAGGCCTTAGCAAGCGACGTAGGAACAAAATCAGGTCTATTTTCTTCTGTAAGCTGCGCTCTTGCAATAATCAACTCGTCAGCCGCTTCTTCGATAGCGTTCGTTTCTTTCGAATTATACCACTCCTCATCATCAAAGCCGGCATATCTATACATTGCATTATTTATTCCGTCAAAAAAGTTTTTAAGCTCGCTGTCGGGAGGCAGCCGATTCACTCTTTCCTGAAACTCGGTGACCACATCCATAAGCGCAACATGATCCAACTCACCACATAAGGCAAGTTTTTGCACTGTATCGTCCAGAATCTGCCGTTCTTCAGGGGTTAGCATCATTTTAGCGCCCCCTTTTTCGCTTTTACAGTACATTCAAACTAACATATACCTATCCACGAATCAATGTAAAAGAATGTAAGCAATTAAAAACAAGGGTGTTTTTATTTAAAAATTACCGCCGGTAAATTAACGGCGGTAATTGTTTTTGCGTTTTTAAAGCAAAGAAGGTAAATTCCCGGGAAGACGTTCGACAAAGTTGTAGAAAAGCATTATTGGTTCTAAATCCCGACCTTCATCTGCAATAAAGGAGCCCGTTACGTAGTAAACCCTTCTCCGGGATAGGTCTAAAACATTAGAATAAATTCTAATTTCTCTTTCTCTATTAAAGAATTTGTCTGCCAATCTTTGGAAAAAGTTTTTATCCGTGGGTAAGCTCTTTACGACCTCAACATTTACTCCATCCGAAAGACGATTTGCTGTAAATTCAAAACCAAGTTCTTGGAATGTTTTTCCAAAAGCTGACTTAAGCTCATCTAAGGTTATTTCCCTTCCGAAATCCACAAAGTGGCGCCGTGAACCTGTTGTCATGTTCAAGCTCAAGAGATCTCCCTTCTTCTTTATGAAAACAACTATACAAAGTATATAATATGCAAGACAAAAATCAACCACATAAACCCCCATCCATACAATCACGGGCAACGGGGGT
>CAYMUG010000005.1:35336-38654 GCA_964393575.1 uncultured Candidatus Saccharibacteria bacterium
TTTACCCGCTGCATGAGATACGGGCAGATACGGGCAGTTTGACGTTATTACCCTTTTTGAATACACTAAAAATTAGCTTTTTAAAAACAGAACCTCTTTCGCGCAATAGTAATTAGATAACAACCGCAAAGAAGGAGGAAAAATGATAGACACAAACAGATACGACGAGTTAACAGGCGGAAAACACACCACACTTCACGAGTGGAATATACCGGGCCACACAGTGGCCTGGATGTTATACGAAGGCACTGATATTTACGGTAAACGTTTCATAGGCAGAGACCTTTATTGTGAATGCGACTTTTTGTTTAGAGAAGAGGAGTATATTGATCTTGAAGGAAATACGAAAAAAAGGCCGGTCAAAACACAGGACAGTTTTAACTGCCCGGAAAAGGAAAAAGTGCGAGCCGAGGTAAAAAAAGAGTCAAGAAATTATTACAGAAACGTGTGGGAAAACCTTGAGCTAAAAGAAACAGTAATGCATATTTTTGATTTAGTAGATACGGACGGGAAATGGCTGGGACAGCGTACTCCCGGTTTAATTTATGTGCAGGAGGTAGCTGAGTTATTAGAAAGAGAACCGGCTGAGATTTGGCGTGTTTGTGACCGGTTATTTGCCGAAGAACGCCTTGATCTTAACGGAGCGATCTTAAGACCTTATGAACCGCGCTTTCGTTTTCCGATTGAAATTCAAAATCTGTTTAAGTTAGTGATTGAAGAGCCGCTTGGTTGGCCTAACGGTGAGGCGGGCGATTTCGCTTTATATGATTTGGAACAGGCGATCCACTTAAACACGCCTTACAGGCACGGAAAAGACCTTTTCTGGGAGCACAACTACCCTCACCTTTCCCGGGTGTATCTGTTTGAATTCGGATTGCGATGGATGCACCTCGCGTTTAAGGAAGCCGGATGCGATGCTGAGACACAAAAGCATTTAAACATTTTGATGAAAGAGCTTCATAGAATGTGGAGAGAAATCCATAGTTCTGAAGAATAAATACTTATCTCAGTCGGCTCACCTACGACATATGAACTAGCTCATTCACGTCTCTTCTCAGCACAAAATCCTGTTAAATTAACAGGATTTTTTATTGGAAACAAATTGCTATAATTAACTACGTAATTAATGCTGTAATTAATTACAGCATTAATGCAGTAATTTTTAATAAAAAACGCCCCCGTAAACGGGAGCGGCGCGATGGGGGCGGCTCTCCGTGGAGCTGCCCCCATCGCGCGGTAACTATTTGCGCTTATTAAGGACATTGGGATGATGATAAAGGATATAACGGACGATCTTGTTAATTTGATTGCCATGCTTCTTCGGCTTAGCAAATTCACCAAGAAACCTAACAGCAAAGTAGAGAGCAAGGCCGTCTTCTCCCTCCATCAGAGTGCCATTTTCCTTACGCGAGAAAAGTTCTTTGATAATAACGTCAACAGCTTGGGGCTTGTGTATAAGCTCTAACTCCACACTTCTTTTTACATTCCGCTTATAATGATTAGGTAGAGCATTGCCATAGGCATCCGTTACTTGAGGTTTATCAGTAAAAAGCCCTTCAACGAGCTCTTGTGTGGATTGATCTAAAGCCCGCTTGGCAACAGTGTCTTCAATGTCCTCAACCGTAGACACACCCCTTCTACCTCCTTCTGTGTGACGTGTTGACTAATGAGCTGGCGATTAAAATGATATAATATATAATATAATTTGTCAAATTATAAATCCCTACATTCAACTCCTGAGCGCAACAACACAATCACAATACTCTCTACGACGCTTACACAAACCTAATGTGTGCACACAAAAAACCCCACGAAGTAATCGTGGGGTTTTTTGTTTTAGTATAGACCGAGTAAAGGATCTTCCATTTCCGGTTCTCCCCTGGCTTTCATTACAGTCCTGCCATATGCCTGGAAATAATAAGCTACATCACCCCAATTTTCCTTGTGGTAAAGTTGCATTAAATCTTCTTCTATTTCATCCGGTTTCTTCTTGTCGGTAAGCCCGAGTTTCCTTGCCACTCTTTTTACATGCGTGTCCACCGGTATACCCTCAGCTTTGCCGTAAATTTGGTACTGCACTATGTTCGCGGTTTTTCTGGCAACCCCGGGAAGTTTTACAAGTTCATTAATGTCATTGGGTATCTCGCCCCCGTAATCGTCGCGTATTTTTCGCGCACTCTCAACAATAAACCGGGCTTTATTTTTATAAAAATTTATTTCTTTTATCTCACTGCGAAAAGTATTTATATTAGCGTCCGCGAAGTCATCTACACTTTTATATTTCTTAAATAAACTTTCGGTAACGCTATTAACGTGCTCATCAGTAGCTTGTGCGCTTAGAATAACCGCGACTAAAAGCTGTATTGGAGTTTTAAAATTAAGCTTAATTCCGGCATCAGGATAAGCGTTACTAAGATGTTGGTAAATTTTAATTGCTCTTTTTTTCTTTTTTTCTAAGGTTTCTTTAGGCATCAAATAAATATTTTTCTGCGGCATGGTGAACAAAATTGAGCGATGCCGGAATTACCCCCAAAAGCAGGATTGCTATATCCCAGGGAGAAACTGCGAGATTCAAATACCCGCTTGTGTAATATGTACCGAAACGCAGGATAAAGAAAGGAAATGCAAAATAAATAATATTATACACCCACCCGAACATAGGAGCGTGAAGTTTTCTTAAAAACTTATACCACTCAAACACCATAGAGGTAATAATAGAAACAGCTACGACAACAGCCATTCCACCGAAAATGATTTTGTTCGATAACGCCTCCGTTCCGGCGCTTATATCGGCTACCAAATACCAGGATACAAAAACAAGCGCGGGGGCATAAATAATTCTATAAATATACTTAACTAACCTATTTTGCTGCCTTGAGGCCAATACAAACCCCGCCACGGCCTGAAGGGCTATCAAAAAAGAAAATATTTGTAATTGTTGGTCTATACCCATATTTAATATCTATGTTTTGTATAAGCCCATTGTACCATATACTACTAAAAATTACACAAAACACACCCAATATTAAAGGCCTCTACAGTATGAAAACTGAAGAGGCCTTGTTTTTTTGTATGCTTAGGCTTCAACGGCCACGACGTGCACCCTATGCTGACCGGTGTCATTACATGGCTCCGGGTTATTATTGGTTGCAACCGCAAAAGAGGTTGCCAAAATCATGAGTAGAATAAAAACAATTCCGATAAAGATAAGGTGTTTATCTTCACCTAATCTTCCCAAAATTATACATAGTACACCTATACCGATAAAGAGTCCGAACACCACCCCAAACAAAATTTCCATCGTAACACCCTCCTTAT
>CAYMUG010000006.1:0-37066 GCA_964393575.1 uncultured Candidatus Saccharibacteria bacterium
GTCCTTGGGATTTGTGATTTACGTATTATATATTACGGTGGGCGTAGCCGGAACTCTTCTATCCTACCCTTACTCGCCCATACTTACATCAACCAACTTCAATTGAATCTCTTTTCTTCCATTCCACTCGTTAACATCAAGATTAAAAACTATATCCGCGTTAATTCCTGCATTAAGGTGTTGCGCGTTTTGACCGAAATTAAATCCGATGCCTTTTATGCCCTTACCTGTTTCTCTATCTACAATATAACATTTTAAGTGGTTTTTATCCCGCCCGACCATATAGACATCCTGCAAAAACACATTCCTTGTCACAAAAACAGGTTTCGTGTTTGCCTCACCGAAGGGTGCAAGTTTATTGATCTCATTATATAAATCAAAACTGACGTCGGAAAAATTAAGTTCCGCATCTATATTTAAAGTGGGTTTTAGTTTTTCTTCGGGAAGTTTTTCTCTCACTTCTTTTGTGAATTCCTGTATTGCGGAATCTAACTTGTTTTCTTCGGTTAATTCCGCCTTAAAGCCCCCGGCCTGAGCGTGACCCCCGAAACGCTCCAGACAATCCGCACAGTTTTTCAGAATATCAACTACACTTATGTATTCAGGAGAACGGGCGGAACCCATTATAAACCCGTCCTTTTTTTGATAGAGAAATACCGGCTTGTTATGTTTCTCAACAAGGCGTCCTGCCACAATACCTAAAATTCCGATTGACCATTCGCTGCTGCCTAAAACTACAGCTTGTTTATTGTTGTCCGCGTGTTCCTCAACGTTTTCTATTATATCCTTTACCTTATCCCGCCTGAATGTATTTTTCTCTTCAATGAAAGACGCCAGTTCTAACGCGTCTTTTTTTTCGTAAGAGTTTAAAAGCTTAAAAGCGGTTTTCGCATGCTCTACCCTGCCTGCCGCGTTGAGGCGGGGACCCAAAACAAAACCGAGAGTGAAAGTATCTATATTGGTTTCCATGTTTTCGGAGTCGTACTTTAGCTGTATCCCGGAAGTTTCTGTAAGTGCCTGCAATCCCGGACGGCGGGTTTGCGCCAGCGTAATAAGGCCGTATTTTACAAGTGTTCTGTTTTCTCCGCGAAGAGGCATTACATCCGCTACCGTGGCAATCGCCACTAAATCCAGCATCCACTTTATATACTCCGCGTTTTCTGTTAAAGCTTGGGCTAACTTGAAACCCAAACCCGTAGCACACAAATCATTAAACGGATAGTTGTCGTCCTCCCGGTGAGGGTTAATATGAGCCAGTGCGGGATGCGCCGTATGTTGTACAATGTGATGGTCAACGACAATCACATCTACGCCGTTTTCCTGAAGGAGTTTTACCTCTTCAATATTGGTTGACCCGCAGTCAATAGTTATAAGAAGATTTTCTTCCTCTTCTACGAATTTTTTTGCGGCTTCCATATTAAGCCCATACCCCTCCTCTTCTCTATGCGGAATATAGGTTTTTACTTGTTTAGCGCCCAGTTTGCCTAAAAGTTCGTTAAGTATAGTGGCACCGCATACGCCGTCGGCATCATAGTCGCCGTATATAAGAATCTTTTCTTCCCTATTGATAGCTTTTTTTATTCTTTCGCGTGCTTTTTTTATATCTTTAAGTAGGAAAGGATCATGCAGGTCCTTTTTGTAATCAGGGTTTAAAAAGGACTCAGCGCTTTCTCTCTCTTTAATTCCTCTGTTCCATAAAACCTGTGCCACTGCCGGCGAAATCCTGCTCATTTCCGAAAAAAAATTCTCCGGAGCTATATCGTATAATATCCAATTCTTGTTTAAAATACTCATTGTTTTTTATAAATCTTATAATATATTTTCCACGTCGGTATATTGCCTTCTTCTATTGACTTATCCGTGCTATTTCCGGATCAGCCAAGTCCAGGTAATCCTTCATCGGCATAGTGATGGTTTTGTTATGCACGCCCGGGTTGAACGAGATGTATTCCTTGCGGGTAAACGGCTCGTCAATAATAGTACGTAGTTGGACTAAATATGCCATTGGATAACAGGCGCCGACTTGGCACCCCATTTGTTCTTCCACTTCTTCGGGTTTTGCGAACCTCGGCTTCTTGGATGCGCCGAGGTATTCGGTTATCTTTTTTATGTCCAGCCGTGCGTTGCCCTGCAAAACCGCAACCACAAACCCGGCTTCGCTTTTGAGGAGTAGCGACTTTGCCCCTGTTTCCTGTAAACCGTCGCGCACTTTCGCTGCCTCCTCACTAGTATGCACCGGTTCATGCTCCAGGAGCTCATATGATACTTCTGCTTCATCCAGTGCATTTGTAATGGTTAGAAATGGATTATCCATATTATTTATATTATTACAATGGTTCAGCCGGTACTTACGCTTCCCGCATACGATACTGCACCGGCAACCGCTTTCGGTGCTCTCCTATCCAATGCCTCGGGGATGATGACATCGGGATTCGGATTTTCCACTAAGTCGGCTAACGCTTCCGCTGCCCGTATTTTTATAGTATCGGTTACTGTTTGTGTTCCGCTATCAAGCAAGCCACGGAAAAGTCCCGGAAAGACGAGCACATTGTTAATTTGATTTGCAAAATCGGAGCGTCCCGTAGCTGTAATCGCTGCCCCCGCCGCACGGGCGTCATCAGGATAAATTTCAGGGTCAGGGTTAGACAGAGCGAAAACTATAGGATCCTCGGCCATACTCCGAATGTTGTCCTGTGTAATAGCTTCAGGCCCCGAAACCCCCACTACTATATCCGCGTCTTCTATAGCTTCGCCGGGTCCGCCTTCTTTTTGAACCGGATCGGTCAACTCAGTCAATCGTTGTTTATACGGATCCAGGTCCTCCCGTGCTTTAGAAATGATGCCGCGACTATCCAGTACAACCACGTTTTCCGCGCCGGCATGAGTAAGCAACTTTACAATAGCATTTCCCGCTGCGCCGGCACCAATGACGACGATTTTGGATGCAGTTAACTCCCTTTCGGTCACACGGGAGGCATTAATTAAACCGGCTAACACCACAATAGCAGTAGCATGCTGGTCGTCGTGCATAACGGGAATATTGAGTTCCTCCTGCAACCTCTGTTCAATTTCATACGCACGAGGAGCGGAAATATCTTCCAGGTTAATGCCGCCAAAAGCGGGTGCCGTCGCTTTGATAGCCGCTATTATTTCGTCGGTATCCTGAGTGTCCAGGACAAGCGGTACTGCGGAAACCCCGGCCAGATGATCAAACAGCATTGCCTTCCCCTCCATAACCGGCAGTGCCGCTTCGGGGCCGACGTTCCCCAGCCCCAACACCGCCGAACCATCCGAAACGACTGCTACTTGATTGGCTTTCCCGGTGTAACGGCTTAACTGCTCCGGATGTTCGGCGATATACCGCGAAACGGCTCCGACTCCCGGGGTATAATATGCACGCAATGCCTCGGCATCTATGTTTGCAACCGCGCTCTTAATACGAATTTTCCCGCCCAATTGTTCATGCAACCGGAGGAGATCGTTTGTTCTGTCTTTATTATTATACATAATGTTAATTTATAGTATCAAAAAATATCTCTATCGGATATAGAGATAACTTTAAAGAAGTTGCGGTTCTTTTATAATTTCAGACCAACGATAAATCCTGTATATAGAAGTTTTATTCTAAAGCTCTTATCGCCGGCAATGTTCCTTCAGCGATATATTCCAGCATAGCGCCGCCTCCTGTGGAAGTATGATCGATATACTGTGAAGCGCTTACTTCATCCAATGCCGCCATAACATTCCCTCCTCCGACTACGGTAAATGCACCCTTATTTTCTTTTAGTGCCTCAGCAAGCTGATAAGTGCCCTTAGCAAATTCAGGGACTTCAGATACTCCCATAGGACCATTCCATACTATCTTCTTAGATCTTTTAATTATATCGCTGTAAAGTTCAATTGTATCCGGACCTATGTCCAGTATCATATCTTCCTCTTTTACCTCAGCTATTCCGCTTATCCTTGCTGATTCTGTGTGTGAGGGATTTTTTGCCAAAACAGCATCCACAGGAAGATGCAGTTTCGTGTTGGTTATATTAAGTTTCTCAAGATATTTCTCCATGCCTTTTTCATACTTTGATTTACCAACGCTCATTCCTTTAAATGCTAAAATAGTGTTTGCAATTAAACCGCCCAGACAAACGTTATCTACACGATCCCATATATGAGCTAAAGTTTTTATTTTTGTTGAAACTTTGGCGCCTCCCATTAAAAAAGTAAAGGGCTTCTGTTGATTTGACCGCACTTTATCCAACGCTGCTACTTCTTTTTCCATAAGCAAGCCGGCGTATGCCGGCATTATGGTCGGGAGTAAATATACGGATGTATGTTTTCTGTGAGAAACACCGAAAGCATCGTTAACGTAGATATCCCCGAGCGCAGATAAATTTTGCGCAAAATCTTTATTTCGATATCTTTCTTCTTTGTAATACCTGATGTTTTCCGTCATACCCACATTGCCGGGTTGTAACTCAGTTAATTTTTCTTTAACTTCTTCTAAATTTTTGTAAAATACTATTTCTTCCTCCAATAACCCTTCCAGGTATTTCGCAATAGGCTTTAAACTAAGTTCGGGGTCTTCTTTGCCACCGGGTCTTCCGAGATGACAAACTATCAAAATTTTGGCCCCTTGTTCGCTTAAATATTTTATTGTCGGCAAAGCGGCACGGATACGAAAGTCGTCTTTTACTTCTTTATTTTCAACAGGTACGTTAAAATCCGTGCGCAAAATTACTGTCTTATTTTTTACCTCTGCCTCTTTAACGCTTTTCATAAACTAACGGATTTTTCAATCATTTTTATAAATTCGTTGGGTTTTAAGCTGCTTCCCCCGACAAGAGCGCCGTCCATATTTCCCTCTTCTATAAAATCTTTAATATTTTTGCTGTCCGTACTTCCTCCGTACAAAACAGGGATTTTATTCGCAGTTGCCTTATCATATAACTCGCTTAAAACTTTTTGTATATGCAAACGCATTGTCATAGCGTCATTCACGCTTGCCGCCTCGCCGGTACCTATCGCCCATACCGGCTCATACGCAATAAGTAACTTATTTATTTTAGGTCTCGATACACCCTCTAAAGCGGAGGTTAACTGCTCGTTAATTATTCTGCCTGCTTCCTCCTTTTCTTCTTTTGTTTCGCCTACAGCCAAAATTGGGGTTAATCCCGCATCGAGCGATGCCTTAATTTTTTTATTAATCATTTCTCCTGTTTCATCAAAATACCCCCGGCGTTCGGAGTGACCTATAATTACATAAGAGCATTTAGCGTCTTTTAACATTAAGGGGGAAACTTCCCCCGTAAAAGCGCCGCGATTTTCAAAATATACATTTTGCCCGCCTATATTTATCCCGGAAGATAGTTGCTCTCTAACATTTTCTAAATAAAGAAAAGGGGGGCATATAGCAACCCTCACCCCGCCTTTATTTTTGAGATCTTTATAGCCCGCATTAATTTCCCGCGCCAATCTTTCGGCTTCTTTCTGCGTTGTGGGATGCATTTTCCAGTTAGCTATCAGATGCTTCATAGATTTTGCTTGTCCCGCACCTTTCCGAAGGAATAGATGCGGGGTTCACTTAGTTCACAAAACAACAAAGTAACATAATAACCCAATAACTGAACAACGAAATAATGGGTTTTTGTTATTTTGTTAATCTGTTCTTTTGTTATTTGTGAGCAGAGCCACGTCAGACGTGGCGAAGATTTAGCGGGCTTTAAAATATCTTCTTATCCACCATACCACAATAATAATGCCCAATGCTATAATGGTCCAATCATACGCGTGAAAGTAGGGTTCCAGAAAATCCCAATTCTCACCCGCTAAAACCCCTATATACGTTAAAAGTAAGGAATATATAAATGATCCTGAAAAAACATATACAATAAACTTCGTAAGATTCATCCTTGCAATTCCGGCGGGTATGGGCACAAAGCCCCTGATTCCGGGGATTAGCCTTGATATAAAGATTATTTTAGCCCCATGTTTTTTAAATAGTGTATCAGCATCTTCTATATCTTTTCTTGTGACAAACACATATTTTCCGTATTTATACAAAAACGACAAACCTAAATATCGGGAAACGCTATAGCTAAAAACAGATCCGATTATATTGCCCACAGCACCCCAAAACGCAACCCAAAACAGAGAAAATCTACCCAAAGAAACAAGGTATCCGGAAAAAGGAAGAATAATTTCAGAAGGCACAGGAATAAAAGATCCCTCCAAAGACATTAAAAAAATAATACCCGGATAACCGGTACTTTCTATTACTGAAATTATAAAAGACGCAGCCCAAGCTAAAATTGTAGTCATAATATTTATGCTTTTTCCTCGCTATTAAGATACTGTGCCGCCTGTTTAGGTTCTATAGTAGAAATCTCAATACCTGTTCCCAATTCAAACCCTGCCCATATTGCTGTTTTCGGAATAATTTCTATGTGCCAATGATAGTGAGAGTAGTCTCTTCCGTCCGAAGGTGCTGTATGCAGAAAAAAATTATAATCAGGATTATCTAACGTCTGATTAAGTTTGCGCAAACATGCACCTAAAGCTTCGGCTAACTCCGTAAGGTGGCTATCGGGCAAATCTTCAAAATAAGGACTTTGCTCTTTGGGATATATACGTAATTCAAAAGCAGCGCGTGATATGTAGGGACAAAAAGCAACAAATTTTTCACTTTCAAAAACAACTCTCTCGCCTTGATTTAGTTCAAAGTCGACCATTTTATTGTGTACTGTTTCTGAATGTCTGCGAAAATACAAATTAGAACCGCGCAGTGAACGATGTACATCCGCGGGTATGACCGGAATTGCGGTAATTTGAGAGTGAGGATGTGTTAAAGATGCCCCCGCTCCGATGCCGTGGTTATGAAAAATAGATATATACTTAACGCAGTCCGAGTTTTTTAAATCAATAAATCTTTCCTGATAAGCACGGACCACCTCAGTTAACTCTTCTGTGCTCAGAAGTGCAAAATGTTTATCGTGATCACGAGTTATTAAAACTTCGTGATAGCCATAGCCGTCGCGAACAAGATAAGGGCCTTCTTCTGTTATATTTTGACATTCTCCATCTAAGGAAAAGGCGGGAAATTTATTGGGAATTACCTGTAAACTCCATTCCGTTTCGTCTTCCTTAGTATTAGATGAATCCTCTTGTTTTTTATTTTTATAAAGCAAGACAGGGGGCTTGTTACCGCTTGCTTGAGGATCTTCAAAAGGACAGGATGACTTGTCCTTGGAAAATTCGGGCTTATCTTCGGGGACAAAATCCTTAGGGCGATGCTGTCTTCCTTTTGCTATGGTTACCCATTCTCCGGTAACTAGGTCACGCCTTAATTCTGAAGAGGGTTGACCATCGGTAGTATATAACTCTTCTTCTGTTGAGTTGTTATAATTCTTTTCCGCCATATTCTAAAACAAAAGTTTGATAAAATTTTTTGTAAAAATTAAATACGCACTGAGTGCTATAGCTATCTATAGAATTATAATCCCCTAATTCACTTCCTCGTATAGGTGCCTTTAATCAAATTCCAACGTATTTTAAACAATTCAACAAAAGTATTTAAATAGCCTTTCAAGGTTACATGGCTACGGGGATCATTTTTCCAGTGTATCGGTATTATTCCTATTTTATATCCTAATTTTCGTGCAACAGCGAGAGCTTCGATATCAAAACCCCATCTGTTGATTTTCATACGGGAAAAAATATCTTTTGCTGCTTTTTCGGTAAAAATTTTGAAGCCGTTTTGTGTATCCCATATACCCCACACGCCTACAAGCTGGATTAGTAAATTGCCTACCGTGCCTAATAATCTTTTTAAAAACGGTTGAGGCACTTCCTGACCCGCGCCTTTTGCGTCCTTAGGATCCCGCGTGCTAATCACGACCTCGTAATTTCCTTCCTTAAGCATAGGCCACATTTTTTCCACGTTATCTATGCTGGTTGAACCATCAGCATCCATAAATAACCGGTATTTGCCTTTTGCCTCCAGCATTCCCTGGCGCACAACATGCCCCTTACCGTGATTTTCCTTGTTATCTAAAAAGCGCAAATTGCTTACAAGTTCAGCATAATTATTAACAACTTCTTGCGTATTATCTGTTGAGCCGTCATTTACAACCAAAATCTCGTATGAATACTTTTGAGCGCTTAAATATTTATCTATATCTAATAAGGTGTCACCTATTCTTTCGGCCTCATTGTATGCCGGGATAACAACTGAAAGATGTGGAGATTTAGACATATAAGTTTATTTTAACATAAAAAAATAACTAACAACTAATAACCTACAACTAACAACCAGTGACTAATGACTAATGATCAGAGTGTTTTATTTGGTTTTTGGAGTTTTGGGCATTGATTATTATTTGGTGATTGCCTGCCTGTCGGTTTACATGCCGATTGGCATGCAGGCAGGTTTCTTGGTTATTGGTGATTATTCTCACGTTTGCGTGAGAATTTCAGGGCCGTTCTCAGTAATCGCAACTGTATCTTCAAAGTGGGCGGTTAAATGTTTATGACTACTCGCATACCCGAATCTGTCTCTATGTAACGTTATATCGGACGGTCCCGCAATAATCATAGGTTCTATTGCTATAACCATACCTGGTTTAAGTTCAATTCCCTTACCTCGTTTTCCGAAATTAGGAACCTGAGGATCTTCGTGGATATAGCGCCCCACACCATGTCCCACAAGTTCTTTTACGATACTAAAATCTTCATCTTCAACATATCTTTGTATAGTATTACCTATATCACCTGTTGTATTTCCGGGTTTAGCTTTCTTAATACCCATTTTTAATGCCTTTTTACATACCTTTAAAGTTCTCCTTGCCTCATGAGACGGTGTGCCGATGGGCATAGTGACAGCGGTATCTGAGTACCATCCTTTATATATTACCCCAAAATCAAGCCCCAGAATGTCTCCTTCGCGGAGAGGTTCTTTGTCGGGAACGCCATGAACAATAACTTCATTAACGGAAGTACAAAGAGAGGCAGGGAAACCTTCTACTCCTTTAAAGGCGGGTTTAACATCATAGTCATGGATACGCTGTTCGGCAAATTCATTTAGTTCAAAAGTGCTAACCCCCGGCTTCGCTTTTTCTGTAATCTCATGCAGAATAGAAGCGGCAATTTTGCCGCTTTCTTTCATAAGCTTTACTTCTTTTTCAGATTTATAAGTTATCATAATTTTTCATGTAATTTGTCTTTAATGTCCGCGGCAACCTCATCTATAGTTTGCATACCATTTATTTTTTCTAATATTCCGCATTCTTCAATATAATCCACCGCGGGCTGAGTACGCTCACGGTATTCCTGCATACGAACCTTTAATGTTTCCGGATCCTTGTCCAATTCCCGCGCGCTTCGTTCTAATATTCTTTGCATTCCTTCCTCATCAGATATCTCCAGGTCAAAAGCATACATATTGTCTTTACCGAATATATCTTTCAAAAACGGAATAAATCTCTCGGCTTCAAAAAGCGTGCGCGGAGATCCTGAAAGAATAATACCGTTTTTACCGTCCCAGTCCCTCTCAAAAAGGTTTTTTATGTAATCTTTTACCGTTTTTAGCACCCATTCGGGTGTGTTAAGTTCGCCTGTATCGTAAATTTCCTTTTCTTTTCGGACTTCAGGGTCATCCGGATTTTCTTTAAATTTACGACGTAAAATGTCACTTGTAACGATAACTTCCAGGTTATGTTTCTCAGCTAGTATTTCCGCTTGGGTGTCTTTCCCGGAGCCGGGTTTCCCCATGATCATAACAACTATAGGTTTTTCAAGTTTCATATTGTTTTATAGTTATTTGTACATTTGCGTTATATTATATCATCTTACAGCAATATCCATAACGAGTAAAATATAAAAACCGCCCACAGGGACGGTGTAAAGTGCGCTATACCTGCTTGGTATATATCAACTTTTCACGATTTCAAATTTTTGCATTAAATCTCTTTTCGGTCGATAGCGTATTGCTTGGCACTCTGCAGAGCTTCTTTCGTGGTGAAGCGCATCCATTTCCAATTCTGAATATCCAATAGATATACTCCGCCTATGCCGGCACGGTGCAGCTGTAAAGCACAACGAAGGCATGAAAAGATAGCTGCCTTGCTTGAGGAGGGCATGCCGCTTGGTTTGAGTGCTGTAACGTACAAGTTATAAGCAGCGGGATTATGGCCGGAGTTGATTATCTGCCAGAGAACTTCTTCTTCGGCATGCGCGCAGGCGCCAAGCATACTTTTTGTACGAGATGGTATGCCAATACGACAGCATTCGGGTTCACACAGGTCAGCCAACTCTTCTATAGTATTGTTATACCCGTAAAAATCAGGGTCATCGCCCTCCCACTTATTGCGCTTGACGGCTATACACCCCACCTTAAGCTTCTTACATGGAGAATCCAGTGCTGTATAGAAACAATGCTTATACAATACAGAGCTATCACTACTTCCAAGAAAAAGATCAAATAAAGGATTATATTGATTTAACTCCGCTACAATATGGAACATCAGTTCTTTGTATCTTTGCGTTATACGCTGAGGGTCTCCGATTTCAGGATCACGTAAAGCATATTCGCGCGTTATAGTTTTGGGGTGCCGTATTTCCACAAAGGGCCGAGGTTTGCGTCTCTGAAAATGTGCGTCTGTAAAATCTATCCACTCGCCGTTGGGCAAAATATTCCAATAGTGAGAACATGAATATTTAAACTCTTTACAAACAAGAAATCCACGCATAAGCTCTCCGCCGAAAAGGTTCTGGGCCACGAGAGAAACAATACCACATTGCCCCAAAAGCAAGCCATCAGGCGACAATTCAGCCACCAAATCAGTACGGACTAATCGCTTGAATACGTAGCGCAGCATCTCTCTAAACTGTTCTATGGTAATTTCTTGTCCTCCTGTCACGGTCGCTCCTTTTGTAGGTACTGACAAAAATCTACCTAAGCGTATCAGAAAAAATGACTTATCACAAGCTTTGATAAGTCATTTTTTATTCATACTGTCTCATTACTATTTGAGATTTGATTTGCCGAATAGTTTCCAGGACCACAGAAACCACAATTAGTATACTTGTTCCGCCTATAAGAAATGATAAACCGGCTATGCCTTGATTTCCGCTGAGGCCTTGCGCAATAGAAGGTATAATCGCTATTAAACCTAAAAACACCGCACCCACAAGTAGTGTTCTGTTTAAAATAAAGTTTAACCTTTCCGCTGTGGGGCGCCCCGGGCGTATACCGGGAATAAAACCTCCTTGTTTCTGTAGATTATCCGCTACGTTTTCAGGGTTAAAGGTTACTGCAGTATAGAAATATGTAAAGAACACAACAAGTAAGAAGTATACCAGCGAATAAAGTATAAGATTGCTTTGGAAGGCGTTAAAGAAATTGCCTAAGCTCTGTAAAATTTCATTACCGCTTCCCTGGAAAAATTGAGCTAAAATCCCCGGGAACAGCACAAGAGAAAGTGCAAAAATTATAGGTATTACACCGGCAGGATTTAAGGTTAGAGGCAGATAGGTTGACGCCCCACCATATATTCTGTTTCCTCTTACTCTCTTTGCATAAGTTACGGGTATATTTCGTCTTGCTTCGTTGACCATAACCACAGAAGCTACAATTATAAGCCCGACTACGGCAAAAGCAGTATATTTGGGTATTTGTTCAGCCCCTCCTGTAGCAAAAGCATTTCTTATACTGACCGGAACCTGAGCTATAATACCTGCAAAAATCATAAGAGATATTCCATTGCCAATCCCTTTTTCGGATATTAACTCTCCCAGCCACATTAAGAAAATAGCTCCCGCAGCTACTGTGGCTAACATTGCTATTAATTCAAAAAGGGACGGGGATGCCATAACTCCCTGGTTTGTAAACAGAACAACTAAACCATAACCCTGAAGAACAGCAAGGGGTACGGTTGCAAGCCTTCCATACTGATTAAATTTTTGCTTACCCTCATCTCCCTCTTCTTCGTGCATTTCTTTAAGACGGGGGAATACCATAGTGAGCAGCTGTAAGGTAATCGTAGCTGTAATATAGGGCCCTAATCCCAACATTACAATGGAAAGATTACTGAGAGCTCCTCCCGAAAATATATTCAATATACCGAAAAACTGATTTTGATTGAAAAACTGCTCTAACTGCTCTCTGTTTATACCGGGAACAGGTATCACCGCTGCTATACGAAAAATACCCAAAATAAATAATACAAAGAACACCTTTTTCCTAAGATCTTTGATTTTAAATATCGCTTTTACTTGTTCCAGCCAGTTCATAATTTATTAGTTTTTACCAGAGCAGGCAGATTTTAGGAGTATGTAATACTTCCTCCGGCTTCTTCGATCTTCTTTTTCGCAGGATTGGAAGCCTCAATTCCCTCAATATTTACTTTTTTCTTGATTTCCCCCTTCGCAAGCAATTTAACTTTTTTGGGAGCTCTACCCTTATACTTGGGTATAACTCCTTTCTCCAATAAATATGCAGGGGTAACTTGATCTCCGCTTTTCACAACATTATTGAGATCTTGTAAATTCACCACGAAAACAGGGGCAGGGGTCTTGCCTCGCCATCGTTTTGCGTCTTCTGATTTATTCGTGGGGCCTTTTAGTTTGGGTATCGTTTTTATATAATCCCAAATCTGAGGTCTTATATTATGTCCTTCTCTGGCTTTTTGGCCCTTTATACCCCTGCCTGAATAGGTACCGCGCTTTCCTCCTCTTCCTACCCGGTGCTTTCTTTGGATGTGTTTTGGTTTTCTTATTTCGTGAATCTGCATAATAAATTAGTGGACAATAAGTAGAAATAATAAAACAACAAACCTTTAGCTTTTACTATTGGTTTCTCCTTCTTTTGTTTTATTTTTGGTTGTTTTTGCTTTTTCGCTATTATTTTGATCTTTATCTTTCGGTTTTTCCTCTGCTGTCGGAGGTGTATAACGGATATTTTGTAAAGCAGTTAACGTCGCATTAGCATTATTTAATTTATTTGCACTACGGGAAACGATCTTTCCGCTAATATCTTCATATCCCGCCAAATCACAAATAACACGGACGGCACCTCCTGCTATAATACCCCGTCCGCTTCTTGATGGCTTCAAAAGAATTTCAGAGCCACTATACTTGCCTTTAGTTTCATAAGGAATAGTGCCTTTCGGTGTGATAGGGACTTTTATTGTATTTTTTTCCGCTTTTTTTGTCGCTTTATCTATAGCAATAGGTACATCGTTTCCACTGGCTTTACCGACTCCAACTTTACCATTTCTGTCACCAACAGCTACAACGGCCCTGAAATTAAATCGCCTTCCTCCCGAAACCATTCTTGCAACACGAGCTATGTCCAGCACTTTTTGTTCGTAAGAAGAAGCGGGAGTTTGTGTATTATTTTGTTGTTGAGTTTTTGCCTCTGGCATATTATAAGCGAGCGGAACGAGTTTTTACTTTAAAATCTCAATCCGCTGGAACGTGCCGCATCAGCAAGAGCTTTTACTTTACCATGATATTTATACCCTCCTTTGTCAAATACAACGCTTTTATAACCTTCCTTTAGTGCACGTTCGCCTATTTTCTTGCCTACTTGTTGAGCGGACTTTACCGTAGCCGGACTTTTGCTATTTGCGTCAAATTCAGAAAAAAGAACTGCTCCTCTCTCGTCATCAGCTAAACCTGAATATATATGTTTATTGCTCTTATACACAAATAAACGCGGCTTGTTAGCGGTACCATAAACTTTAGCGCGCACTCTTTTGTGGCGTTGTTTCCTTCTTAGTTGTTTTTTTATTTTTACTGTTGCCATAATTATTTTTTAATTATCCTTCAGTACCTGACGCCTTTTTGCCCGCTTTCATTCTTATTTGCTCTCCTTCGTATTTAATGCCCTTTCCTTTATAGGGCTCCGGCTTCTTTTTTGCGCGTACATCTGCCGCAAACTGCCCTACTTTTTGTCTATTAACCCCTTTAACCTTGATTTTGTTTCCTTCTACTTCAACTTGAATATCTTCAGGAGTTTGCATTTCTATAGAATGCGAGTATCCGACATTAAGAATAAGTTTATCTTCACTTACCTGCGCATTATACCCCACGCCTTCTATCTCAAGTGTTTTTTCAAACCCTTCGTTAACACCATGTACAGCATTAGCCAATAAAGACCTATAAAGACCCCACATGGCCTTAGTATGCCTTGTCATTTTCTTTTTTGCAGGATTTAAATTTAAATTTTTTTCTTCCTTATTAATCTGCAGTGCAGATGGCACATTCACCTCAAGTTCCCCAAGAGGGCCCTTGGCTTTCACTAAATTACCTTCAACAGTAATTTCAACTTTATCCGGAATTATTATTGATTGTTCTCCTACTCTACTCATATTATTTTATTCGCTACACTAATAAATCTTAAGACGAACGGAGCGAGCTTTTACTTTACCAAACCTCCGCCAAATATTCACCCCCCATGTGCTTTTCTCGGGCTTCTTTATCTGTAAATAAACCCTGAGAAGTTGATACTACACCTATTCCATAACCTCCTCTAACCTTTTTTATATCACTGCTTTTTACATAAATTCTTTGTCCCGGTTTACTTATTCTGTTCAATCCAGTGATTGTTGGCTTTCCGTATTTGTTGTACTTAAGTGTAATTATAATTACAGGTTTTTTTCTGCTTCCCTTTTTTTCTACCTCTTTAATTAACCCTTCTTTTGCTAAAAGTTGGGCCAGGTTGTATTTAAAATTTGAATAAGTAACCTTCACCGTCTCATGTCCGACGGCTTGTGCGTTCCTTATAATTGTAAGCATGTCTGCTATTTGGTCTGCCATATTATTTTATTCACTACGCTCATAAAATCGTAGTGCGAGCGGAGCGAGCTTTTACTTTACCAGCTTGACTTTTGTATGCCCGGAAGTTCTCCTTTTACAGCCATCTCTCTAAAACATATCCTACAAAGACCGAAGTCCCTGATATAACCTCTTGCACGGCCACACCTAAAACACCTGTTTACTTTTCTTGTGCTGTACTTCGGTTTTTTGTTTGATTTAGCTATTAGTGATTTTCTGGGCATAATAAATTAATCTTTTTCAAAAGGTATATTTAGTTTTTTAAATAATTCGATTGCCTCCTCTCTGGATTCTGTATCTGTTACCAGAGTAGCTTCCAAGCCCCAAGTAAAATTATAAGGAGGCGTCTCCGGAAAAACACTGCTATCTCTGAATCCTATATTCAAATTACCCTTATTATCCACGGATTTATAAGAAATTCCTCTAAAATCCCGCGTCCTGGGTAATGTTATGTGTATTACTCTGGCTAAAAAATCGTACATTCTTTTATCTCTTAAGGTTGCACGTAAACCTACCAGCATACCACGTCTAAGCTTAAAACCCGCAATAGATTTAGAGCTTCGTATAGGGTGAGGTTTCTGACCGCCTATCAATGAAAGACCTTCTATAATATCCTTTACTAATTCTTCATCATCGGTTTGGGTTGAAGCTGTCTGTTTTCTGGCTGTTACAATGTTTCCTACACCTGCGTTGAGCACAATTTTCTCTAAAGAGGGGACTGCGTGTATGTTTAAATTCCCAAGTTCCTTAGATAATTCGGGTTTTATATTTTCTTTGGTTTCTTTTTGTAAATCCAATACTTCGGTCATATGACTATACTATTGTACAGGCTTTTGGCATTTTTTGCAAACTCTGTATTTCTCGTCACCTTGCACTTTATACCCGACACGACTGGGCTTATTATTACAACTCGGGCAAAGAAGTTTGACGTTGGAAACGTCAATTGGGGCATTAATTTCTACAATTTGTCCTTTCTCTCCTTCTTTTTGAGGCTTTACATGTTTTTTTAGCTTATTTACCCCCTCTACAATAACTTGGTGTTCTTCGGGAAATGCATCGGTAACTTTACCGGTTTTTCCCCGATCTTTTCCGTGTGTTACTAATACCTTGTCTCCTGTTTTGATCTTCATAGACAAACAATAATGCTCACACTTTACAATAATTCCTTAGCTAGTGAGGCAATTTTAGGATAACCTTTTTGCTTTATTTCTTTAGGAATGGGGCCGAATATTCTTCCACCCTTCGGTTGCCTGCCTTCCAGGATCACAGCAGCATTATCATCAAAAGCTATATAGGAGCCATCATTTCTTCTAAACATCTTTTTTTGTCTAACAATAAGTGCGTACACCACCTCTTTCTTTTTTACGGATTTTCTGGGTTCGGCTCTTTTAACCGAAGCCACTATAACATCGCCTATGCGTGCATATCTACGCCTGCTTCCGCCTAAAGGTCTTATACACTGAATTATTTTTGCTCCGGAGTTATCCGCAACTTTTAATTTTGTTTCTTGTTGTATCATATTATTTTACTTTCCATTTTTTTTCTTTACTAAAAGGCCTGGATTCTTCAATCTCCACTTGGTCTCCCACCTGAAAATCACCTTTTTCGTTGTGTGCTTTATATTTCTTTTGTTTGATAATTTTTTTCTTATATTTGGGGTGGGATACTAACCTATCCACTTTTACTACAAGTGTTTTTTGCATCTTATTAGAAACCACAACACCTTTAAGGATTGTGGGCTTGCTTTGTGGTGTCGAATTTGTTGAATTTGTAAGTTTGTTTTCAGCCATCATTATTTTTCGCTTCTATTTTTTAATATAGTATAAATCCTTGCAATGTCTTTTTTTGTCTGTTGGAATTCTTTTACATTTCTAACGTTACCCGAATGTATATGCATTCGCAATTCTACTGCCCGCGATTTTTTCTCTTTTAGTAATTTCTGTAACTCTTGGTTCGATTTTTGTCTTATTTCCTGTGGTTTCATAATCTTATCTGCTTATAAATTTTGTTTTTACCGGAAGCTTATATCCGGCTCTGCGAATAGCTTCTTTAGCTACATTTTCAGGAACTCCATCTATTTCGAAAAGTATTCTGCCCGGATATATCGGAACTGTAAAGTGGTCTACCGCACCCTTTCCTCCTCCCATGGGCATTTCTGTGCCTTTGCTGGTTACAGGCTTGTCGGGAAACACTCTTATCCAAACTTTACCTCTTCTTTTAATGTAACGTGTCATAGTTCTTCTTGCGGCTTCTATTTGACGTGATGTAAGCCACGCATCTCCGTGAGCCACCTGTAGTCCAAATTGCCCGTAACTAAGTGTAGTACCTCGTGTAGCAACAGAAGTTCTGTGGCGTCCTTTCCACCATTTTCTGTGTTTTACTTTTTTGGGCATTAACATTGACATATATTTTGTTCACTTACGCTTATAAAATCGTAATGCGAACGGATTCCGACGTTAAGTCGGGCCGAAGCGAGCTTTTATTTTACTCTAATTTTTCGCCTTTGTAAATCCATACCTTTACCCCAATTACTCCATACTTTGTAACCGCTCCTACATGCGCATAGTCAATATCGGCACGAAATTTTTGCAGCGGCAAATTGCCTTCTTTCAAAAATTCCTTCCTTGCCATTTCAGCCCCGTTTAGACGACCTTTAACCAAAATTTTCGCTCCTTTTATTTCTTTATTGCTCATTACCCGATCCATTGCCCGTTTTATAACTCTTCTAAAAGGCATCCTTCTTTCAAGTTGTTCAGCAATATTGAATGCAACAAGCCGCGCGTGAGAATCTGTTTCCCGTATTTCCCGCACCTCTAACCTGAGTTCAGGCAAATAAGTATTCTCCCAATTTTTCTTTTTTGCGACCTTAGTTAATTTCTTAATAAGTTTGCTTCTTAAATCTTCTATACCTGACCCCCCTCTTCCTATAATGATTCCGGGGCGTGATGTATATATAATTACCGAAAGAGAGTTGGAAAAACGCTCAATTTGTATATCCTGAATCCCTGCATTTCTGTAATTTTTATGTATATAATTGCGTATTATATAATCTTGTTCCGCATGTTCTTTATAATGCTTCGTGTCAAGCCACCGGGATTTCCAGTCCTTTGTTAGCGGAATTCTATTGATTGTCGGGTGTGATTTATGAGTCATAGTCGCTGCGTCAGCTTCGCTTCCTCGCAACATAATGCGAATCTACAAATGTATGCGAATACTACGAATTAATTTTAGATTTTTGTTTTGTTTTTTTTGATTTAGGTTTTGTTTGGGATTTGTGATTTTGTGATTGGGATTTCTTTGATTCTCGCTCCGCGAGAATCAAAGTGATATGGCTTGTTCTCTTTTGCGTTTCGTGTACCTGTCCTCGTGCAACCGGCCTGAATCGTTTATATCTCGGTCCTTCATCTACAGTTATAGTTTTTATATATAAATCATCTTCATTTACATTTTCATTAAGGTTTTTAGCATTGCTTATAGCGGAATTAAGTAATTTTAAAAGCGGCTCCGTAGCTCTTTTTGTCGAAAAACTGAGCTGGTCCCTGGCAAAATTCGCACTTTTTCCTCTAATCAAGTCTGCCACCAACCTCGTTTTCCTTGGGGCTATTCTTAAATATGATAATTTGGCACGATATTCCATAACTTATTTTATTAAGGTTTTTTCTCAATGCGCTCCTGAAGCTTTCCTCCGTGTTTTATGAATTTACGGGTCGGTGCAAATTCTCCGAGTTTATGTCCTACCATATCTTCTGTAATAAATACAGGTACATGTTCCTTGCCATTATGCACCCCTATGGTGTAACCCACCATTTCAGGAGTGACCGTTGATGCACGAGCCCATGTCTTAATAACCGTCTTATCATTGCGGTCTGTATTTTTAATCTTTTTCAAGAGTTTTTGGTCTACATACGGACCTTTTTTTAGTGATCTCGTCATAATAATTTATTCGCTTACACTCATAAATTAGAAATTAGTTTTTTAGAAAATGACTGTGTAGAAATTGGAAATTGGGCTTTCTAACTTCCAAACAACTATTACTATTTTCTAATTTCCATTAACCAGTTTCTATAAACGAAGCTTTATCGCCTTTTCTTGCGTTTACTCCTACGTTTAATTATAAGTCTATCGGAATACTTTTTTCTCTTTCTGGTTTTTACTCCGTAAGCATTCTTTCCCCAAGGGGTCTTGGGATACTTCAAGCCGATAGGAGTTCTACCCTCACCACCTCCATGGGGATGGTCTACAGGGTTCATAGCTGAACCTCGCACATGAGGTCTTTTACCTCTAAGTCGTTGTTTTCCGGCTTTGGATATCACCTCTTCACTGTGTGAGCTGTGCGAAACTCTGCCCACTGTAGCAAAACCCTCACTTGGCACCAACCTGATTTCTCCTGACGGCATTGTGAGTTGGGTGTATCCCGCATCGTGCGCAAGAATTTTTACAGAAGCCCCGGCGGAACGAGCCAACTGCCCTCCTCTGCCGGGTTTTATCTCGACGTTATGAACCTCAGTTCCTAAAAGAATGTTTTTTAGCTTCATTCTATTTCCCCTTTTTATAGACGTTTTTTCCGCAACTTTCAAGACCTGTCCCTTGCTAACACCTTCAGAGGCAAGCAAATACTTCTTTTCTCCGTATTGATTCTGTGCCAACGCAATAAAAGCTGTTCTATTTGGATCATACTCTAAAGACAGAATCTTTAACTCTTCGCCTGTTCTATTTTGTTTGAAGTCTATGTTCCTGTATAACCTTTTAAAGCCCCCTCCTCTGTGACGAGTTGATATTCTGCCTTTATTTCTGCCTTTATTGCTATGCACATGAGAGGTCAAGCGTTTTTCAGGCGCTTTTTTATCTAAAACACTGTAATCAGTTGTTCTCATTCCTCTCTGACCGGGGGTTCTAGGTTTGTGACGCTTAACTTTGGACATAATTTATTGCGGAAGTACTTCCAGTTTTTCGCCCTCTTTAAGTGTAACTACCGCCTTATCATACCTGAAAACTTTGCTTTCCTGCCTGATATACCTCTTTGTTTTAGCCGGTGACTTAGTTTTATTAACTTTTTCCACCTGAACACCATACAACTGCTCAATAGCTCGTGCAACCTCTTTTTTGTTTTTGTTATTATAAACTTCAAAAACATACTTTCTCTGGTCGTTTTGCATAACACTTTTTTCGGATATATGCGGTTTCACAATAACATTGTAAGCGCTGTGCGCCTGTTCGACTTTTATGGGGGATGTTGCCTTGCTTTGCTCTTTCTTAGAGTCCTGCGCCTCGGCCCCGCTCTTTTTCTGCGGTTTTTTTGTTTGCGCTTGCTTCTTTTGTTTTTCCTTAACTTTTCTTTTTTCTCTTTCCGGATGTTTTTTCTTATTTCCTTTTTTAAAAACGTTATCCAATATAGGCATAATTATTGGTTATAAGCTTACTTATTTTGACTATTATTTTTTGAAGTTTTCGATGAATCGGAATCCGCTGTTCTAATGACATAAGTAGAAATAAACTCCTCTAAAGCGCTTTTTGAAAATATACAGTTTTTTGCAGAAAGCAAATCTAGTATGTTAATATTATTTACTTTTGCCGGCGTTGTTCTATTTAGATTTCTAAATGTCTTTATAAAATTTTTTTCTGCGTCCGTTCCATAAACCACGTTACTATCGGTGATAATTCCTGAATTCTCCAAAAACTTAACCGCTTCCTTTGTTTTGGGCTCTCTGTAATCAAAAGATTCCATTACCAAAATATTCCCTGTTTTGGCCTTAGAGCTAAGCACGGTAAAAAGAGCTTTTCTGTTCATTTTCTTATTAACAGCTTTTTTAACTTGATTATTCTTGTGCGGTCCAAAAGTAATTCCGCCTCCCTTCCATATAGGAGAGCGTATAGAACCATGACGAGCACGTCCTAAGCCCTTTTGAGGCCAAGGTTTTCTTCCTCCTCCACGCACCTCAGCTCGGGTTTTGGCATGAGCATATGGCTTCCTTGTATTACTTCTTTTTACTCTATAAACCTGGTACACTAAATCGTAATTTTCAGGTAATCCAAAAATTTCCTCCGGCAGTTCCTGTGTTCCCGTATTCTTACCGCTTTTATTGTATACTTTTACTTTCACGGACATAATAATTTTACGTACGCGTTATTACGAATACTTTATCTCCTTTATTTCCTGGTACGGCCCCTTTAACGCCGATTATATTTTTTTCCTGATTTACGTAGGCAACCTTTAGGTTAAGTATTGTTTTAGTTTTGTTTCCCATACGTCCTCCCATTTTTTTGCCTTTTAATACTCTTTGAAGATATGAAGATCCTATTGACCCCGGCGCTCTGTGTGTATCTTTAGTTCCGTGAGTTTTAGATTCTCCTGAAAAATTCCACCGTTTAACTACTCCTTGAAATCCTTTTCCTTTTGTTACGCCCTTAACAATAACGTTATCTCCTTCGTTAAACTGGCTTACGTCTATAGTTTGCCCTTTCTTGAATTTCTCCCGTTCTTCCGCGGATAATTTAAACTCCTTCAAAACAGCCGGCCCTTTTTTATCTTTTGTATTAACCGCATTCTCAAGGTGACCTGAAAGCGGTTTATTTACTTTTTTTTCTCCGGCGCCCAACTGTACCGCATCATAACCGTGTTTTTCTTTGGTTAACACCTGAGTGACGATGTTGGGTTCGGCAGAAATCAAAGTTACCGGGTTAACATAACCGTTCTCATTGAATATTCGGGTCATTCCTAATTTTTTTCCTATTATAAACTTCATCCCGTAGTGAAAATTAAATAATTGTCTTCCTTTTTAAAACGGTATTTAAATAGTAATATGCTCCAAAAATAAAATGTGATGACAATGACACAGAAAGTCGCGTTCGCAGAGAGCGAACGCGACTTTCTGTGTATTCCTACTTCATTCTGACTACATTTTTACCTCAATATCCACTCCTGCCGGCAGATTTAAATCCATTAACGCATCAATTAGTTGCCTGGAAGGTTCCAAGATATCAATAAGGCGTTTGTGTATCCGCATTTCGAACTGCTCTCTGGAGTCTTCGTGAACAAACGTAGATCTGTTTACTGTATACTTGTGTTTTTCAGTTGGCAAGGGTACAGGCCCTCTTAATTCCGCGCCATATCGTATGACCGTATCTACGATCTGCCTGACGCTTGAATCAATAACCTGGTGATCGTACGACTTAACCTTAATTCGGATTCTCTGTTTCATCTCCGACTGTTTATTTTTTTGTTTTGTGTCGGACTGATTGGGCATATTTTAATGTACCTATTCGTTTTTTGTGTTTATTTTACTATTTTCGTTACAACTCCGGCTCCTACAGTTTTACCTCCTTCACGAATAGCAAATCGTTGCTGTTCTTCCATAGCTACCGGTTGGATAAGTTTCGCTTGGAATTTAGCTGTGTCACCGGGCATTACCATTTCAGTACCTTCGGGAAGCGTAACTTCTCCTGTAACATCGGTGGTTCTAAAGTAAAACTGGGGCTTATAACCGCTAAAGAAAGGTGTATGTCTTCCTCCTTCTTCTTTCTTTAGAACATAAACTTCAGCTTCAAACTCCGTATGAGGTTTAACGGACCCGGGAGCGGCAAAAACCTGTCCTCTTTCAATATCTTCTTTTTTCAACCCTCTCACAAGAATACCTACGTTATCACCTGCTACTCCTTCCTCTAATTGTTTGTTAAACATCTCAATTCCTGTAACAGTGGTTTTTGTTATATCGTCTTTGAAGCCCAGAATTTCAATTTCATTGTTTACCTGCACCTTTCCCCTTTCTACTCTACCGGTGGCAACTGTTCCTCTCCCTTCAATGGTAAATATGTCCTCTACGGGCATAAGGAAGGGTTTATCTACATCTCTTTCGGGAACAGGAATGTATTCATCCATAGCCTCCAAGAGATCTCCTATGGGCTTTATAGCTTCATCATCAGCACTGGAAGCATTGAGCGCTTGTAGAGCGGAACCTCTAATTATGGGGGCGTTATCTCCATCATATTCATACTTATTAAGTAGTTCTCTCACCTCGGTTTCGACAAGGTCCACCAACTCGGGATCCTCTGATTCAACTTGATCTGTTTTGTTTAAGAAGACAACGATTTTAGGAACTCCTACCTGCCTCGCAAGGAGAATATGTTCTCTGGTCTGCGGCATAGGTCCATCCGCAGCGGAAACAACTAGAATAGCACCGTCCATTTGTGCCGCCCCGGTAATCATATTTTTAATATAGTCAGCATGACCGGGTGCGTCTATATGGGCATAGTGTCTTTTTTCTGTTTCGTATTCAATGTGTGCAAGAGCAATTGTTATACCGCGCTCCTTTTCTTCGGGAGCGGCGTCAATTTGTTCTACATTTTTTTCAGAGCCCTTCCACCCTTTAAAATGCACATATTTAAGCATTGCCGCAGTAAGTGTAGTTTTACCGTGATCAACGTGACCTACTGTTCCTATATTTACGTGCGGTTTTGTTCTTTCAAATTTTTCTGCTGCCATAATTTAATTTTTTAATTTAAATTTTAATTATAAAATAAACTTTTAACTTTAGTGTAAATTATATTAACACATCAGGAAGGAAAAATTCAACAAAAGCTTAAGCAACTCAGTTAAATTTTTGCTTCCGGAGACATAATAAACATATTACACAATTTAAAAAAAACGTCAACCCCCGAACCAGAGCCTCCGGCACGGTTCAGGGCTGAAGCTTCCAAGTATAAAGGACTGCACTACCACCACAGGGTCAAGGGAGTCCTAAACCTAAACGGAGTGAATGGTTTGGGGCCCCGAACCAGAGCCTCCGGCACGGTTCAGGGCTGAAGCTTCCAAGTATAAAGGACTGCACTACCACCACAGGGTCAAGGGAGTCCTAAACCTAAACGGAGTGAATGGTTTGGGGCCCGCATCTTTTATTAGCTAGTAAAAATTGCGGAGTAAATCCCTATCGTTCTACTTTTTTTGAAATTTTTCCTTATACATCTTGTCTGCAAATTTTTCTATATCTTTAGTTTTACCGGCAACTACCAGAATATCCTCAGCACGTAAATTATAACTCATATTAGCTAATTCAGCAAATCCCTGTTCCTTCACTGTTTCTTCTTTCGCTGTGTCGGGGGATGGATGTTTAATAGCAACTACATTTAAACCGAAAGTCTCGTTGAGTTTTATTTCATCCAGAGTTTTACCCACCAATTCCTCCGGTGTGCTTACTTGTATAATGTCAAAATTTTCAGCTACCTCAAAAAATTCCTTTACTTCGGGGGCGAGCATACTGTGAGCTACCCTCTCGGCCGTATCTTCCTCCGGAAATACAACCTTGGTAGCTCCTACCCTGCGAAGGGCGCGAACATGTTCCGGACTTCTGGCCCTGGCAATAATTTCAGGGACACCCAGAGTGCGAAGTCCTGTGGTTACAAGAATGCTTTCAGCAACATTATTACCTATTGCAACCACTGCTGTTTCTACCTCTTCAAGCCCCAACTTATGCAAAGTCTGTATATTAGACATATCAGCGCTAATAGCAGTAACTCCCGCCATATCCTTATAAGGATAAAGGGTATTTTCTTCTTTATCTACAATTATGATATTAACTCTTTCCCCTGAAAGAACGTCGGCAATCTTTTTTCCGAAAGTGTTGAGCCCTATTAAGGCGTAGTTTCTTTTTTTGTTTTGGTGTTTTTTCATTATTATCCTATAATAACTCTTTCCTCAGGATAAATTATTTTTCCACTCTTTTCAATTTTCTTTTTGTAAGAATATACAAAGAAAAGAGAAAGGGGGCCTACTCTGCCTACTATCATAAGCAAAATGAGCAGGGATTGTCCAAAAATTCCCGCGTTATTAGAAATACCTACGCTGAATCCGGCGGTAGCAAATGCTGATACAGTTTCAAAAACAGCGTCTTCCGGAGTGGTACTTTCAAAAACAAAAAGTAATGCCGCCGAAACTGATACAAAAACCAAGGACAAAACGAAAATACTGAAAGCTCTCAAAATATTCAGAAGTCCTATTCTTTTTCCCCACAATTTAATCTCATTATCCTTTGTAAGAAATGAAATTACGCCCAGTATAACTAAAAATGCGGTAGTAACTTTAATCCCTCCGCTTGTTGCTCCGGGTGCCGCTCCAATAAACATTAAAGTGGTGATTACACCTCTTGAAAGAAGGGTCATATCTGAAGGATTGATAGTATTAAAGCCAGCCGTTCTTGCACTTGTTGCCTGAAAGAAAGCTGTTTGTATAGGAAACTCATTTGAGTTATTATCCATCTCAAAAACAAACAAGAAAACACTTCCGAAGAACAATAAAAACACTGTGGACACAAGAATTACTTTTGTTGTTAAATCTATCTTGTGAGTAGGTTTTTTATTTTTTAGTACACTTAAAATGCGTGTACGAAAAAAGATGAATGTCGTAAAACCTAATCCGCCGACAATAATTAAAAGTGCTGTAAGTATATTGATATACCAATCCCCTTGGAATCTTATAAATCCGTCGCGAAAAAGTATAAATCCGGCATTACAAAAAGCTGAAACAGAATGAAATACAGAGAAAAAAGCAGCTTTAGCTCCGGGCATTCTCTGTATAAAATACAAAAAATATAACACAGCCCCGGTTAGCTCCACAATAAAGGTAAAGGTAATAATAAAATTAAGCAATCCCTTTAACTCCGTTATAAAATCTCTATCCAAAATATCTTTAAAGGCCATATGAGCGGACATACCCCATTTGCGCTTAAGTATAGTCAAAAATAGCCCGAAAAAAGTCATTATCCCTATACCGCCTATTTGTATAAGCACCAAAATGACAATTTTTGATGCAAAAGAAAAATCCGCCGTGTTATGTACTGTAAGTCCTGTTACAGTGACGGCGGATGTAGCTGTGAAAACTAACTCCGATACAGGAAGAGAGTTTCCTGCAATGGATTCCGCTAAACCAAGGGAAAGCGATCCTATTAGTATAAAACCTAGTAAAGAAATTATAAAAAAAAGTGGAGGATTTTTAATAATTCCGTACATTTTTTAAAGCGGAAGATCGTCTAATCCTGCCTCTTCTGTCTCCGCCTCAGAAGACTCATAAGGAGGCTCTATTTCAGAAACGTCAACAGGAGGCATCTCTTCAGAAGGAGAAGAGTTATCTTTTTTTGGTTCACCCGAGCTATTATCTGAAACAAGCTTCATATATTCCTCTATACTCAAAATAACATATTTGGGCTCTCCGTCTTCTACAACTACCGCTTTGTCGTTTTCAGTTTTTAATATTTGTTTTAATTTTTCCCACATACCATTTTATTCGCTTACGCTCATAAAACAATCACCAAGATACAAGATACAATCACCAAACAATAAACAATTTAGGAATTGATGATTGAAAGTTTTTTGATTATTGACTGCCTGCTGACCTCTCTCGCTCGGCGAAGGGGGTGGGTCGGCAAGCAAGTTTCCTTGGTTATTGGTTATTGCGAGTCCGTCGGTAGGCGGACTCGTTTATGCCTTAGCTTCTATAATTTGTTGAGCCACATTACTTGGCACCTCTTCGTAATGACTAAACTCCATTGTAGCAGAAGCTCTTCCCTGGGTCATGCTTCTTAGTTGAGTTGAATATCCGAACATTTCAGCAAGAGGCACTATAGCGTTAATGGACTTCATATTTGCGCGCTCGCCCATCTCCTCTATTCTTGCACGTCTTGAGTTAAGGTCTCCGCTTACATCACCTAAATTATCTTCGGGAGTGATTACCTCAACCTTCATAACAGGCTCAAGCAATACAGGGCTAGCATTTTTAGCAGCTTCCTGAAAAGCGGCGGATGCGGCTATTTTAAACGCGGATTCACTGGAATCCACATCGTGGTAGGAGCCGTCGTATAGTGTAACCTTAACATCTATCATTGGATATCCAGCCACAACTCCCTTTTCCGTAGCTTCTTTTGCGCCCTTCTCAATAGAAGGAATGAATTCTTGAGGTATAATACCTCCTTTTATTTCATTGACAAATTCAAAACCCTCTCCGGACTCAAGCGGTTCAACTCTAAGCCAGGTGTGTCCGTATTGTCCCCGACCTCCGGATTGTCTTATATATTTACCTTCAGCTTTAGCATGAGAACGAATGGTCTCTCTATATGCTACCTGCGGCCTGCCTACGTTTGCACCTACTTTGAACTCCCGCTTCAACCTATCAACAATAACCTCAAGATGAAGCTCTCCCATGCCGGAAATAATGGTTTCACCGGTTTCTTCATCCGTGCTTACCTGAAAAGTAGGATCTTCTTCGGCAAGACGGTGAAGCGCCATACCCATCTTATCCTGGTCCGCGCGGGTTTTGGGTTCTATACGCACAGAAATAACCGGATCAGGAAACGTTATTTTTTCCAAGATAAGAGGTCTGGATACATCAGTTAAAGTATCCCCGGTGGTGGTAGATTTCAAGCCGACTCCTGCAGCAATGTCTCCCGCATGCAATTCTTCAACCTCCTCCCTATGATTAGAATGCATTCTTACAATACGACTCAATCTAACTTTTTTGTCAGTAGAGACGTTTAATATATGAGATCCGGCTTTAATGGAACCGGAGTACACACGGAAATACACAAGTTGTCCTACGTAAGGATCAGTTGCAACCTTAAAGGCAAGTGCGGAAAACGGCTCATCATCACTTATTTGTATCTGAGTTTTTTCTCCTGTTTTAGGATCCTCGGCTTCCGGAGGTGAAACTTCCTGAGGATTAGGTAAGTACTCAACAATAGAGTCTAGAAGAGGTTGAACACCCTGATTTTTAAGAGCTGAACCGGCAAAAACCGGAATCAACCGGTTATTTATAGTAGCGCTCCTTAAAGCTTGTCTGAGTTCGTCAACCGAAATATCTTCCCCGTTAAGATACTTTTCGGTTAAAGAATCGTCGGTTTCCGCAATCTTTTCAATTAACTCTTCACGCCATTTTCCCGCTTTTTCTTTGAGTTCTTCGGGGACATCATCTTTTACTACTTTTTCTCCGTATTTGCCTTCATTGCGTATGTGTTCCATCGTTATCAGATCTATGGCTTCATCAAACTCGCTCTCTGCACCTACGGGAAGTTGGACTGCAACCGCATTAGTAGTTAGACGCTCTTTAATGCTGCTTAAACTACCCTCAAAATCAGCACCCATTCTATCCATTTTATTAACAAAACAAATACGAGGTACCTCATATTTGTCCGCTTGGCGCCATACAGTTTCGCTTTGAGGTTCAACTCCGGCAACTCCATCAAATACAACCACACCTCCGTCCAAGACGCGGAGAGATCTCTCAACCTCTACAGTGAAATCCACGTGTCCCGGAGTATCTATAATATTTATTCGGTGTTGGTTTTCTTTATCTTCTTGGTCTCTATATGTGGGAGACCAAAAAGCTGTAGTTGCGGCAGAAGTAATCGTAATACCGCGTTCTTTTTCCTGGCTCATCCAATCCATAATAGCTTCTCCTTCATGAACTTCTCCTATTTTATGACTTATACCGGTATAAAATAAAATCCTCTCGGTAACTGTAGTTTTACCGGCATCTATGTGGGCTATAATACCTATATTTCTTGTTTTTTCTATTGGATATTCTCTGGGCATAATATTGTGTTTCTCCTGAATTTAACCTGCCTTTGGGCGATGACTTCGCCTCACAAAATGACAGATGACAAATGACTTATAATAAAATTTTTACCTTGTCATCGGTCATCAGTTATTTGTCATTTGTTGTGAACGGAGTTCCGACATTAAGTGGCAACGGAGTGAGCTTATGCGAAGTGTGCAAAAGCGCGGTTCGCACTTGCCATCTTTTCCACATGCTCTCTCTTTTTAACAGCATCGCCTTCATTTTTATATGCTGCAATAAATTCATCGGCAAGCTTGCTTTCCATGGGCATGCCTTTTTTACTCTTGGCCGCAGTAATAATCCACCTCATCGCAAGCTGAGTTCTCCTCTCGCCTTTTACACTATAAGGAACTTGGTAATTAGCTCCTCCTATCCTTTTTGAACGTACTTCCATCTCAGGGGAAACATTTTTAAGGGCCTGGTCAAATATAGTCATAGCTTCTGTTTTGGTTTTTTTCTCTGCTTCTTCTAAAGCACTATAAACAATTTTCCGCGCTGTTTCTTTCTTGCCGTCACGCATTACATAGTTAACCATCTTAGTTACTAACGGATTGTTATACCGATAGTCGGGTTGAAGTTGTCGTTTTGGTATAGTTGTATTTTTTCGCATAAGTAATTATTCCTTAGATTCTTTCGGTTTTTTAGTTCCATACTTGGAGCGCTGCGTCTTTCGTCCCTCCACGCCGGCTGTATCCAATACACCTCTAACAACAGTATAACGCACGCCCGGGAGGTCTCTTACTCCGCCTCCACGCACAAGAACAACGGAGTGTTCCTGAAGATTGTGCCCTTCTCCGGGAATGTAAGCTGTGACCTCAGTGCCGTTTGTTAACCTAACCCTTGCAACCTTCCTAAGAGCGGAGTTAGGTTTTTTGGGTGTTGCAGTGCCGACACGAATGCACACGCCACGCTTAAACGGGCTGGGATAGTGTGTGGGTTTATTTTTTAATGTATTAAAACCCCTCGCAAGTGCGGGTGAGTTAACTTTCTTTTTTTGCGGTTTTCTGGGTTTTCTTATTAGTTGGTTGATGGTTGGCATAGTATAATATTTTATTAGCTTACGCTCATAAAATAGTAACAAGTAAAATATAACTTATAACCTGTACGTGGAAGCGCCTTCGGCACTTTGGTTTTTTGCCTGCCTGCCGGCAGGCAGGCTTGTTACCTGTTACTGCGACCCCGTTCTTTAATAGACGCTGGCTTAACGGGGCGGGTAGAGCTTATGTGACTCTTATACAAATTAAAGGAAATATTAATTTTTGTCAATTTTAATTTAGAAAAATCCTAATCCGAAAGTCAAAAATGCAGCCACAAGCGCCATTGCACCCCAAGCAGGAACAGACCAATTAAATACTTTGGCACCGTCCAGCGGACCGAAGGGTATCAAATTAAAAAGAGCAAGCCATCCGTTAATGCCTATACCATATTGTACAATTGTAGCACTCAATGAACCTGCTTCCGTAATAAAGAAAGCGCCGATAGTACCGAATAGAATCGCAAACACAATATTAATAAGCGGTCCGACAGCGGAAATGTGGCCGTTTTCTCTCGTAGAAACAACTCCGGAAATCATAACAGCGCCCGGCGCGGCAAATATAAATCCCAAAAAACTTAACCCAACCGCCAAGACAAGACCCCAATCAAAACTCCTGAACTCTGCCCAAAAACCATATTTCTGAGCTACAAACTTATGCCCCAACTCATGAAATACAAAGGCGCTGCCGACTACAAGCCCTGCCACTATCAACCTTTCCAGAAACCCGGGTCCTGCCAACGATTTAAACCCTCCTCCTCCAAGCACTATCGTAAAAGCCAAAGTAAGAGCCGCCCAGGCCCTTAATAAGTGAATACTCTCTTCCTCTGAAAATTTAAAAAAGTTTTTCATTGTATTTGATAACTTGCAAATTGTGGTAAAATATTTTATTATCTAAAAGTAAATATAAAATATACAATAACTATGCCTAGAATTTGTCAAAACTGCGGAAAGGGGTCGCAAATAGAATGGAAGCGAAAACTACTTCGTGGACATTATAACCCTACGCATAAAAAAAGAAAATACCCTAACCTCCAAAAAGTGCGTACATCCGAAGGCAACCGTATTCGTGTTTGCACCGAATGTATACGTAATTGGGCTAAAACTGCGACGAAAAACAAGTAAAATAATTATTTTACTTGTTTTTCGGGCCGTAGGATAACGGTAGTCCGCGCCCATGGGGTGGGTGTAGTGGGAGTTCGATTCTCCCCGGCCCGACAAAATAAAGGGAGTGCTTCTGAGTTCGCCGTGTCATACTTGCCGTGTCGAATGACTGCGGCGACACGGCGCCCTATCGAATGATAGGGCGATTCTCCCCGGCCCGACAAAATAAAGGGAGTGCTTCTGAGTTCGCCGTGTCATACTTGCCGTGTCGAATGACTGCGGCGACACGGCGCCCTATCGAATGATAGGGCGATTCTCCCCGGCCCGACACTACTGTAAACGCGAAGAGTTCGCCGTATCATTCGACACGGCAAGGATGACAAGACGATTCTACCCGGTACGATAACTACTTTTGAACTTTCTTTCGCTTTTTATATTACGTATGGAATTACTCGGATTCACAATTAAAGCTCTTGGAGAACTAATGGTCGGATATACCGCGATAAAAGTACACCACAGGTTTAGGGAAGAGAAAAAGATAGATAAAAAAGTTTTTTATGTTATGAAAAAGGAAACCAGAATAGGAATTATCGGAATAATTTTCATCATCACTGGCTGGGCGCTGCATATGTTTTATCACTTATTTATCTAGCAGTGGGTCGTACAACTATCATGGACTTTCTTATTTCTTCTCTGGGTTCCTTGTAGCCGGTTTCATAATCCGACAAAGCATTTCTTATTGTATTTGCGCTATAACGAAACCCTTCTCCTCTTTTTGTGCCATTATCGTTAGTTATAAACTCATTCGTAGAAGGATCGTAGCCCTTAATAACTAAAGCGTGATATGATGGTCCTGGCGGACTATAGTAAGGATTATTCAGAATTTGGCCGTTAAAATGTCCAATAACGACATTGCCATTATATAACTCTCTTTTTATGTCTTCTACCGAAACTCCGAACCTTAGATCGGCGTTATTTATATTAAAATATCCTTTTAATATACGGTTATATGTATCTTCGGCGGAAACATCGCGGAACTCCCCGTAATTTTCCTTCTGCCACTCGGAAATAGCTATAATCTCATCTTCGGCTTCAGATAAACTTAGTGGTTCATTCCTTGCCCATCTCACCGCCATCAAAGCGGCGGCCTCCTCGCATCCGTCTTCCTGTCTCGCGTCTTCCCAATTGCCGAAAGGTGCCTGCGTAGTAAAAGGTACATCATGTAATACAACATTTTCCTCGCTCACCTCATCGTTTTCCGTACGCTGATTGTCTGTATTGTTACTCTCAGCTGTCTTTTCTTCAATACAAGAGTTTAGAGCAGAGGTGTCACGCCAAGAACAAGTACCCTGATTATTCCTTTCACAGATACCCTCCTGCTGATAGCATGCATATTCAGGAGAATACTCGCATGTTGTTATATGTTCCTTTTCTCCGCATACCTGTCCACTGCACCCCGAAATTACACACCCATCATAAGCACCCGGAGCACGGGTGGTTTTTTCTGTTTCCGAAGAATTATCTTTTACTTCTTCGGGGTTATCCTGTAAATCGTTAAAAATAATAAAGCCGAGTACTCCGGCTTCTAAAACTAAAACAAAAACTAATAATAAAAAGATGTTTTTCATATATCTCTATTTTTCTCCTATATATTCTACTTTGTAAACAAGACCCGCTTTATCATCAGTAATATACATCATGCCTTCCGGCTCAACAAGCACGTCAACAGGCCTTCCCATAGAATTATTGTTTTCGGTGAGCCATCCGGATATAAAATTGTTTTCCTGCACAAATCCTGTTTCTTCCTCCACAGGGCTTTCCAATGCACCTTCCTCTGTTAACTCTATACGGGCTATCTTATAACCTACAGGAACGCTTCTGTTCCACGAACCGTGATAAGCAACTATTAAATCGTTGTGCATACCTTCGGGCCAGCTTTCCGTCGCAGGAATAAAGTCAAGTCCGAGAGGAGCTACATGGGCTTGTAGGTTTATATGGCTCCCTACAGGAGAAGAGGGCGGATCAAAATTCTCAAAAAACGAATTGCTTCTGAATTGAGTGTCGGGAGTATTGTTGCCATAATAATAAGGCCAACCGTAAAATCCGTCTTTTTTCACTATATTAATTTCATCAGGAGGTAAATCATCCCCAAGGTTGTCTCTGCCCATCTCTGTCGCCCACATTTCACCGGTTACAGAATGCCACTCAAAAAACACAGCATTTCTTAATCCGTAAGCGTGTCTGCGCATATCACTACCGTCCTTATTCATAGAATATATTGCAGCCCTGCGCTCGTCCGCTTCCACGCATGTGTCACAAGAGGATCCTATTGATACATACAACCTCCCATCATCTCCGAAGCCGATAGTTCTTGTATAATGACGACCTCCTTCGGGTAGGTCAGCAATTTTTTCAGGACGTCCCTCGCTATACAGATGTACTTTGGAGATTCTGTCGGTTTCGGCTATATATAATACTGTTGGACTTTCGGGGTCCAAAGCAAGCCCGTGAGGTCGATTAAGATGACGGAAAATAACACTCTTGTTTCTGACTTCGCCATCTTGCACCTCAAGCAGAGAAATTTGTCCTTTATCTGTCTGACTCACCCAATAATTCCCCAGCCCGTCCTTAACAATAACACGGGCCTCAGGTAAATTTTCAGCAAATACAGACACTTTAAAGTTTTCCGCCACGTTTAAAGGAAAATCTGTGTTGTTTTGTCCTTTTTTGATTTCTTCCGAGATGTCTTTAGGGGCAGGCGCCACAGCAGGCTTTATACCTTTAAAGTTGTTCCATAAAAAAATCCCTGCCGCAATCACGCCAATACCTATTATAAACAACGAAATGCCGATAATTTTTTTCTTTTTTGTCATACGTTATTTTCTATTTTTTGCTTATGCCACTTCTGTCGTATGGTTTTGTAGGACCAGGTACGGAGTTCTCCTTCGCTCAAAACTTCTCCTCCGTGACCGGATACCCATTCCCTTTCTAATTCATCCGTCAACAATAAGTCAACTTTAAATTCCTTGTGTTTATGTGTATCTTTCGGGAGAGGAAACCAATAATAGCTCGCCTCAAGCGTTCCTGCGGGAAGCAACCTGGGCCTTTCAAATACTTTTGTTGCTCCTATCAAGATGTCTGTTTCCTGATCACGAACTTCTATTCTGTATATATAAACGTTTAGCTTTCCTGTATTTACAAACTGCACACCTTTTCCGTCCTCAAAAGCGTGCATATTCACAGAAACATAATCCTGAAGTTCTATCAAATGGCGGTTTAAGTTCACCTGAACGAAAGCGAATGATAAAACCATAAGAGCTGCCAAAAGATCGGTGCCTACTAAAATAGATGTTTGTACATCTCCTGTCCAAGAATATACACCAACCGTAAGAGCAAATGCTACTAAAACAAAACTTATAATTGTGTATTTTTTCATGCCATAATTCTCGGCGAGGCGTAGCGTTTTACGCTGCGCCGAGACGTTAGAATTATGAGCACCCCGCACCTTTTATTGGCAACTGTTTGTCGCACGAAAGTGCGGCCAATAAAAGGTGCGAGGTAAAGTAGTCGCAACGCCTCTGCTTCGACAAGCTCAGCATCGGCGCGCCGACTACTTTAGTATAACGGATATTTACCCATAGGATCAAAATAAATTTCTTCAAATTCAAAATCATTTTTTAAATTTGTATCATCACCCAAATGCTCCTCAAGGAGCATTTTCAATTCACTCTTTGTAATCATTACCCTTAATAAAGCTCCCAGTTTAACTAAAAACAATGGAATGCCTATCATTTTTTTATTTTTTTCCAAACGTTCAACTACTCTTCGGGTCGCCTCGCGTATTGTTAATGTTTCGGGCCCCACTACTTCATATATTCCCCCGGTACCTCTATTCTTAGAGGTCTGTGCTATTACCGATGCTGTAGTTTGGGCGGCAACAGGTTGAAATCTATGCGCACCACTACCGATTAAGGGTACAAAGGGCCATTTTAAGGCAAAATTTTTAATACGATTAGTAAAGTGGCTGCGCCACCCGAACATTACAGCGGGACGGAAAATTGTATAGTTAATGCCTGCTTTTCTTACCGCATCTTCCGCGCCTGCTTTGGTGCGGAAATACTTTGTTGACCCGTTTTTGTCGGCGCCCAACGCGGAAATATATACGAATTTTTCAGCTCCTGCTTCTTTTGCGGCTTCCGCGGCATTGCGCGTACCGTTAATATGGATTTTCTTAAAAGTGATCTCGGGAGGCCTTTCGCGAACAATACCTACTAAATCAATAACTACATCGGGGCGAAAATCCCGCATAGCTTCAACTAAACTTTGTTTGTTTTTTATATCACCTGTATACTTATTATATCCTGCATAAGGCAGATTTAGATCGTCTTTTCTTTTTTTATGTAAAAGGACACCTACATCTGCGTTTATTTTATCCAATTCGCGCAAAACATACCAACCAACAAAGCCGGTAGCACCTAACACAAAAACCTTTTTTGACTGCCCCTCCATTACTTAAATGATAACACAATTTTTCTCTCTCTGGGCCCGTCGAGCTCGATTAATACTATACGCTGCCAGGTTCCGAGAACAAGTTTTCCGTTTTCGTGTGGTACTGACAAAGATGTGCCTATAATGGAACTCATAATATGGTCTGGAGCGTGTTCGGGATTGTGAGGATGTCTGTAATCCAGCTCAGGCGCTATTGCATCAATGGCATCCAGCATATCTAAATCGGTTCCGGGATCCAGGTCCGCCGTGGTAAGAGCTGCTGTGGTGTGAGTGAGTAATAAATGAAGAATCTCACCTTCAGCGCCTTCTGCTAACTTCTCTACATCTTCGGTTATATCCACTACTTCTTTATTTTTACTTGTTGATATTGTTAGTTTCATAATTTTGTTCGCTTACGCTCACAAAATATCCGTACAGAAAGGCGCTGAGGGTATTTTGGTTTTTACATATTACTGTGAGCTCACTTCTCTTTTTTCCAATCTTTAATTAAAACCCCGTCCCCATATTTGCGTATTTCCAGTTTCTGCCTCTCGCGCCAACCGAACTCCTCCACAATATGTTTGGGAATTACAACATAGTAGCTGTATTTGCCCTGCTTTGAAAGTTTTCTTACAAATTTTTTTATATGACTCATAAAAAATACTCGGTAGTATACTCGGTGGTATACTCGGTAGTATTTTCAATATAACACTTTTTAAAGAAAACGTCAGTGTTATCTGTTGTTAGTTGTTAGTTGTAGGTTGTTAGTTATTAGTTATCTTGTTAAAGGTAACCACCAGTGTAGACCAGGAAAAATTTTTAACACGCATTCCTTTTCCGGTATAAGGGTTATAAAACTCCCTATATCCTTCACGCTTTATCATATCTTCGGTTTTGCGCGCTATATGAGAAGCTTCGTCTTTATAGCCGTGCAGCATCAAACCTCTGATTAAAAACCAATTGGCATTTATCCACGTAGGGCCACGCCATAGAGGAAAAGTACGGGAGACATTAAATTCACTATGACTTGCCGGAACCGAAGGCACAGGATAATTTAACCAGAAATGGTTCGGGTCTTTAAGAGTATTTACAACGAATTTCTTTTTTTCTTCGGGCAACTCTTTCACAAGCAGGGTAAACAAATGCCCCAATCCAAGCTCCTTTATTTTCTCTACTTTACCGGTATCCCCGGTACCCCGCACCTTAACCCGAAGGGTGTAGTATCTTTTGTCTGTTTCGTCCCATGCCTCATCTAATGCCGCCTCGGCTCTCTTTATGATATCGTCTATATTTTTAAAAAGATGCATCTGACCTGTTTCCTCCAATATTCTCTTAAGTGAATAAAGGCCATCTATCCAGATACAGTGCATGGTTAAATCCTTTATATTTAATACTTCTTTTAAAATACGTTCTTCATTCCAGCCACGCAGCCGACATCTCAAATCCAGAATATAAACGAAAAGAGGATCTAAAATACGATCAAGCCACTTGAATCCCCGGGGCAAATGACCTCCTCTGAAATAATCAAATTCAGGAGCGGCATCTCTTCCTGTCTCCCTTGGAGAAATTACTGAGGTAATATTCAGAGCATCTCTGTATTTTATAAAATACTGGTAGAACTTAACCAGCTTAGGTGCCGCCTTTTCCCAAAAATCCGGATCGTTAATAGATTCCACTGCCTGCGCGAGGACCGGCTGCCCGACAAAAGAACTTCCGGACGGCTTTATTCCTGTTCCATATAAAAATCTCTCAATATCAAACCAGGCATAAAAACCGTGATAAATTCTGTGCGGTATTCTGCCGTTTTCTTTTTGATACTTAAATAATTGTGCTATTTCGTTTTTCGCGAGAGCCTCCATCCCTAACTCGCAAGCAGCAATTGCATGAAAACACGAATCCCATAGCCACTGGTTTTTGTAATGGGGCCACCCAGGAGTAATATACTTTTCCTCTGTCGCCCTGTAGTTGTGCAATAAAACTTTTTTTGCTGTTTCTCTTAGATTCATGCCAATTTT
>CAYMUG010000007.1:0-15950 GCA_964393575.1 uncultured Candidatus Saccharibacteria bacterium
AGTTCCGGCTACGCCCACCGTAATATATAATACGTAAATCACAAATCCCAAGGACGCAAATTTTTCAAAATCACAAACTACAAGATACAAGGATACAAACAAATTAAAAATAACAAATCTCAAAACATGATTTTTGTTTTTAATTTATAATTTGATGATTGTTTGTATCTTGTGTCCTTGATATTTTGAAATTTAAGTATGCTGTATCCTTTTAATTTGGAATTTGAATTTGAAATAATATAACAATGTAACAGTATAATATAATTTTTATGAGCGACACAAATAAAATCCAAGTTCATGTAGACGGTGGCTCACGGGATAACCCCGGGCCTGCCGCTCTTGGTGTTGTTTTTGCAAAACCTCTGGAGAAACAATATTCTAAGTACTTAGGCAAAGCTACAAACAACGAGGCGGAATATCAATCCGTAATTTTTGCTTTGGAAAAACTTAAATCTCTCATAGGTAAAGAGAAAGCTAAAGATACTGAAGTGGAAATTTTTATGGATTCCCAGCTTGCCGTGAAGCAATTAAGTCATGAATATAAAATTGAAAGCGAAAAAATTATACCTTTATTTGTCAGGGTGCATAACCTGCGGATGGATTATAAAAAAGTTACGTTCAGACATGTAAAACGGGAAAATAATAAAGAAGCGGATAAGCTCGTAAACGCGGAGCTGGATAAGCAGTCTCCAAACGACTCTTTGTTTAACTTGTAATACAAAAACAGAAAATCGCCGCTTTCGCGGCGATTTTCTGATAATGGCAGGAATACTATAAGCCGAATTCTGTACCGATTTTTGTCCTAAATCACAGATTTGGACAAAATCGGCGAAGGCTATTTATCTGTCCGCGGTAGTTGCCTACCGGGATCAAGCAGCTCACTGACCGCCGCGAAGCGACGGTAGTACGGCCTTGCACCGGGTGGGGTTTACCACTGTGGTATGTCGCCATACCACAGAGAGGGGTCTTACTCCCTCACATTTCACCAATTACCTGTGCCTAAAAGGCCATCGGCTGTATTGTTTCTGTGGCACTTTCCCTATCCCTCACTCTTTAATTAAAGGGCGAGGAACGGTTGGCGTTACCAACCACCCACACACCAGTGCTCCGCACTGGAAGCTCCAAATTTCAAGAAACAAATTTCCTGCCTACCGGCAGGCAGGCAAACAAATCCCAAATTACAAATTTAAAACTTCAAACAACAAATATTTCACTTTCTTTATTCGGCGATTGAGATTTGATTATTGTTTGTTTCTTGGTGATTGATTATTGGAATTTCCGGTGCGAAGCACTGGAGGGTGTTCGGACTTTCCTCCCGCGACAACATAGTTGCCGGGGCAGCCTTCCGTATTCCTGTATCACATATTATACTATTAAATTATTTTTTTGTAAACCTTTTATCTCTTGAATTCTACAACGAAAGAGCGAATAAAAGAAATGAAAATATAGAGTTAACTCTATATTTTTTAATATCAAAAATCTTATTCTTTTTATTGTAAACATCATCTAAAAACAACTCTACAAAACATTCCAACATTCTCAAGAGTTTGTGCAGGATAAGGAGTGAATTTAAGTCAGACCTCAATTTGTCCGCTAATACTCCCCCTGAAATACGGGTTTTTTTTAGTGCCTATTATTGAAATAATCGCTTTATCGTAGTAGAATATAGTATTCTCTGTAATACCACAAAAATGCGTAATAACGAGTTAATATTTAACTTAATATATGTGCCTCTGGATTTTGCACTTATGATGGTAGCGGCTTTTGCCGCGTATTTTCTGCGTGTCAGCCCTGTACTGCGGGATATAAGACCGGTTATTTTTGAACTACCCCTTAAAGAGTATACTTTTATATCATTGGGTGTATCAGCCCTGCTTTTGCTATTACTTGCTTTAAGCGGGCTTTATGTTGTACGTTCAGACACCTCCATACGGAAAGAACTTTCCGGAATAGCTATAGCTATATCGGGGGGAATGGCTCTTGTGATTGTTTTTATGTTTTTCAATCGTGCATGGTTTGATTCGCGCTTCATACTGCTTGCCGGGTGGATTTTTGCTATAATACTGGTTTCTCTGGGTCGCCTTTTTATGCGATATTTGCGTACGCGTAAAAATATAGGCAGAGAAAGTATATTGGTTCTGGGAGATAACTCTAAAGCTCATCAGGTAGAGGAAGAAATCTCTCAAAACAAAAAATTAAATTTTAAACTTGCCGCCCCTCCTGTTTCTCCGGACGTGAATATGGTTAAAACTACACACCAAACCCGGCGGCTGGACAGAGTGTTAGTAACCGATGAAAACCTGCCCAGGGATCAGATGATGAGTATTGTAAATTATTGCGAGGAAAACGGCATCAGGTTTTCGTACTTACCTGATATGTTCGGCTCCATGGTTGCTGATATGCATTTTGATATGCTCGAGAGCTTCCCTGTGGTATCTGTACGGCCAAGCCCGTTAGATGGGTGGGGGAGAGTGTTTAAGAGAATCATGGACATTGCAGGTTCCGCATTCGCCTTAATTGTATTGTCCCCCGTGTTTCTTATGGTGGCTTTTCTCATAAAATGGGAGAGTAAAGGTCCTGTATTTGTTCGTCTGAAAAGAATAAGCAATGGAAAAGAGTTATATGTTTTTAAATTTCGTTCTATGATAAAAGATGCGCATAAATACAAAGAATTCTTTAAAGCTTTCAACGAAAGGCAGGACGGACCTCTTTTTAAAATGGAAAACGACCCCAGAGTTACAAAGGTAGGCGCATTTTTGCGCTCCCGCCGTATTGACGAGATTCCTCAATTTATCAATGTACTTAAAGGAGATCTTAGTTTAGTAGGACCACGACCTCATGAACCCGAAGAAATAGAGCAGTACGAAAAACATCATAAAAAGATTTTAGCTATTAAGTCGGGAGTTACGGGGATGGCGCAGGTGAACGGAGCGCATACGCTGCCATTTGAAGAGGAAGTAAAACTGGACAGATATTATATTGAGCACTGGTCTTTGAAGCTGGATGTTATTATTATTTTAAAAACAGTTAAATTATTATTAACTGAAAAATCCGCTGTATGAGAGTAGCTTTAATTCACGACTATTTAACCCAATACGGAGGGGCGGAGAGAGTGCTCGAAGAATTTGCGAACGTATTTCCTGATGCCCCTATATATACTCTGGTCTATGATGCTGCATCCACCGGTTATGCTTTTGAAGGTAGAGATATAAGAACATCGTTTTTACAAAAAATACCGAAGGTGGAGCAAACATACAGACACCTGCCTTTATTTATGCCGACAGCCGTAGAAAATTTTGACCTATCGGCGTATGACCTTGTTGTCAGTAGTTCTGCAAGTTTTGCAAAAGGTGTCATTACTACTAAAGGTATGCATGTTTGCTATTGCCACAGCCCTATGCGATACGCGTGGATTGATTACAGGAAAATAGCAGGAGATTCTATATACCCCTCATTCATTTCAGGTTTTATACCGTTTGTTATGCCCTATATGCGCATGTGGGACCTGCATGCTGCGCAACGCCCTGACTTTTATGTGTCCAATTCACAATACATTAAAAAGAAAGTGCAAAAATATTACGATCGGGATTCAGAGGTTATTCACCCCCCGCTTAATTTCAACAAGTTTTATGTAAGTAATCCGGATGACTACTTTCTTATGGTGGGCAGAATGGTGCCGTATAAAAGGTTTGATATAGCAATAGAGGCGTTTAATAAACTGGGGTTGCCTCTTAAAATTATAGGGTCCGGCCCCGAATATAAAAAGTTGAAAACTATTGCTAAAGACAATATAGAATTTCTGGGGTGTGTTTCGGAGCAGGAACTTCCCGGATATTATGCGAAGGCGCGTGGATTTATATTTCCTCAGGAAGAGGACTTCGGTATAACCGCTCTTGAAAGTATGGCTTCGGGCAGACCCGTTATAGCTTACAGCAAGGGAGGTGTTACCGAAACTATGCGTGACGGCATCAACGGAATTTTGTTTTCCGAGCAAACTTCGGAATCCCTTATACAAGCCATTAGAAGGTTTGAAAAGATTCGATTTAACCCTCAACAGATTCGCCAAAGCGTTGCTGAATTTGACAAAACAAATTTCAGAAAAAAGTTTGTTGATTTTCTCAACATTAAACTAAGGGAAACTAATAAATTGATAAGAGCATAAGCCGGCCCCGTTCCGATATTAAGTCGGAACGGGGCCGGCACCATGACAATAACTATAATCATAACATTATCGCGCTTCGCGCGATAATAGATGCGCTCGCGCAGCGAGCGCGGTGTCATAGTCATTGTTATAGTATTTTATGAGCGATCCGCCGGCCGGCGGAGAGGAATAAAATTATGAAGATAGGTATAGACATAAGAGTGTTGGCGGGTGAGGGATATGGTGGTGTAAGTGAATATGTAAAAAATATCCTGCCCGCGTTATTTAAAGCCGCGCCACAGCATGAGTTTCACTTATTTTTTAACTCTTGGAAACAAGGTGTAGAGCTCCCCCGATTTAAGAGCTTTTCTAATGTTAAGGTACATTACTTCTCTTATCCTAATAAATTTTTGACTTTCTCCTTTCGGTACTTAAATTTTCCGAAAATAGACCGGCTTATAGGAGGAGTTGATGTTTTTTTCTCGCCTCATTTTCTACCTACGCCTGTTTCTAGAGAATGCAGAAAAGTGGTTAAGTTCCACGATATTTCTTTTGAGCGGATGCCTCGATTTTTTAATGTTCAAAGAAGAATTTGGCATAAATACGTTTCCCCTAAACGTGAGGCGCACAGCTCTGATATTGTGGTAGCGGCTTCTCACTCTACCGCGGAGGATCTTCGGTTAATATACGGCGTTCCCCGTAAAAAAATAATTACAATCTATTCCGGCATTAATAAAAATATTTTTTATAATGATTCAGCGAACCATAAAAGGATACTTCGTAAATATAACTTAAACGGAAATTATATATTAACCCTCAGCACGGTGGAGCCGCGTAAAAATATCCGGGCTTTAGTAAGAGCATTTTCTTTAATTAAAACCGACCCTCGGTTTAACAATTTGCAGCTGGTTATATGCGGAGGCCTGGGGTGGTCTTACAAAAAGATTATATATGAAGCGGTGAATTCTGAATACAGCCGGGATATAATTTTAACCGGTGCTGTTTTTGAAGAAGAAAAACCCGCTATTTATAAAAATGCTAGAGTATTTATTTACCCCAGTTTATACGAAGGATTTGGCTTTCCTCCGCTTGAGGCAATGTATTCCGGGGTGCCTACCATTGTGTCTTTTACAGCTTCATTGCCGGAAGTTGTAGACAGTTCCGCTTTACTTGTCAATCCTTTTCGTCCGGGGGAAATAGCTGATTCAATAAAAGAGGTTTTAACCGATCAAAATTTAGCTACGGAATTATCCGAAAAAGGCGCAAGAAGAGCTTCAACCTTTAATTGGCATGATACAGCACAAGCTATTCTTCAGGTTATGACATCCACAAAGCGTTAAAGAGGTCGTGTGGTATAATATAGACAATGGTTGACAATAATAGAAATACACGCCCTCAAAAGAAAAACGGAAATCCTGCCTGGAGGATACAAATTGACTCTGATACGGTGGACCTGCGCAAATTAAACCAACAACGCCAGGCAAGCCGAAAATACAAAAACGAAAAAGATAAATTGAATGAATTCCGAAAAAAAACCCCGGTAAACAACGAGGATAATTTTGATGCGGTACAGTATTTGAAAGAGTTAAAACAAAAAAAATATATTTCTGACGGTACTTATAATAAACTTACACGGAAAACATTTCCGCAAAACGGGAGAGAAAGGATAACCAAGGAAGATGTACTAAGAGAGTTATATGAACTTGACGAGGAGGATATGCGCATAAAAAACCGCCTTGCTTCTTCACGTGCGCCCGCGGAACAACAACCTCCAAAACAAGAGGATTCTGTTTCCAAGCAAGACGAGTCCGCTGTGGAAAAACAAACTCAGCCGGAAGAAGAAAAACCTACACAAAAAAATCATACAGATGGAGATATAAATTTAATTCCCGATGCACCCCTTTACGGTGCGAAAAGAAAAGAAAAACCCCAAAGATCTGAAAAGAAAGAAAAAAGAAAAAAAGACAAGAAACCCAAAGAAGCTAAAAAAACGCACAAAAAAGCAGCTATAGGCGCGCCCGAACGTTCAAAAAATAAGATATTTTTAGTGCTTATTCTCACCCTTATTCTGGTAAGCGGTTCATTTATGTATCTTAAGTTTAATTCTCTTCGTGGTACCGCAAAAGAGCGTGCGCAAAACGCTTATAATCATATGCAGGAGGGCAGAGAGGCACTATCTAAACTTCAATCCGAGAAAGCTTTGGAAGAATTTAAACAAGCGGAAAACGAGTTTAAGGCCATAGAAAATAAAATTCAGGTCTTCGGATTAAATACAGCGGGCCTTGCTTCAGTATTTCCGTTTGCCTCCAAATACAAATCCTCCGCGCATATGTTGTCAGCAGGGGAAAAATATGCTCTTGCGGGCAAAAAAGCATCCCTGGCTTTATCCTCAGTACAGTCCGCATCTACGGATAAAGACAGTGAAAGCGCCGGATTAACATATAAACTTCTAAAGGCCGAAGGACAGTTGCAGGATATAAAAAAGCTTTTAACCCAGGCAGGTACCGAGATGTCTCACGTTCAACATGAACATATACCCGAAAATTTCAGAGAAAAATTTGTTTCATTTCAGGAGAAATCTTCATATGTAGAGAAAAATATTAATAGGGTTTTAGGTTCGCTTGATGTTGCATTGCAGTTTTTAGGACACAGAGAGAAGAAAAGTTACGTTATGGCCCTTCAAAACTCTTCTGAGCTTAGGGCTACCGGCGGATTTATTGGCTCATACGGCATCGTGAGTTTGAATAATGGAAGTATAGGAGAATTTTTTGTGGACGGCGTGTATAATCCCGACGGTCAACTCTCTGAAAAAATTGTACCCCCAAAACCTCTTCAATATGTTACACCCACCTGGGGAATACGCGACGCCAATTGGTTTTTTGACTTTCCGACGTCAGCCGAAAAAATAATGAGTTTGTATAAAAAAGCAGGCGGCCAACAAACCGACGGCATCATTGCGGTTACTCCTGATGTTGTTATAGATATGCTTAAACTTACGGGGCCCGTTAAATTTCCCGAATACTCAACAACCATTACCGCGGATAATTTTCTCGATGTAACTCGTCAGTATATTGAAAATAATAAGCGTTCCGAAAGTCCTAAACAAATCCTCAAAGATTTTGCACCTATATTTCTTGAAAAGATCCAAAATACAGAAAAACAAAGAGCACTTCAGGCGTTATTGGAAAATCTTAAAGAAAAAGAAATTTTAGTTTATTCCCGTGACGGCAAAGTTCAGGAATTTATAAAGGAACAAGGTTGGGGAGGCGCCATAAAAAATATGGATCGCCCGGGAGAAATAAATGATTATCTCGCTGTTGTTGTAAGTAACTTAGGTGGCTGGAAAACTGATAGATATACGGATACAGAGGTTGATACTACCACTAAAATAAATTATAAAGGGGAAGTTATCAGGACAGTGGTTATGTCCAGGCATAATAAAGGTAATACCCTGCCTTATCATTGGTACAACACAAGAAACTCCGGTTATATGCGATTTTATGTTCCCAAGGGATCCGAACTTATCTCTTCCGAAGGTTTTTCCGAAGGATTTGTTGAGAAAAAGGCAAATTACAATTCCTCCGAATATACAAGAGATCCTAATGTTAGAGCGGTTAAAAATACCAAGTGGGAGCATGAAAGCGGTACCGAAGTGTTTGAAGAGTCAGGAAGGACTGTTTTCGGCGATTGGTTGATGGTGGAACCGGGAGAAAGAAAGTTTGTGCAGATTAAGTACAAATTACCTTACAAAGTGAATTCCGAAAAAGACGCTTACAACCTTATACTGCAGAAACAAAGCGGACTTTCTGTTAAGTATTCGGGATTGGTAAAAGAGTCATATGAGGGATTAAATGTTAAACGCTGTAAACTGAATAATAGTCCTATAGAAGACCGTAGGTTTAATTTCGTACATAAGCGGGATACTACCCTCAAATGTAATCTTGAGGAGAACATCACTCGCTAATCTCTCTTACAACGAATACCACGAATTTCATTTTATTCGCCTACGCTCACAAAATCGTAATTCGTAAAAATCCTAAATTCTAATATCCCTACCTGCCGGCAGGTAGGTAAATCCTAAACAAATACAAAATTCAAATGTTCTAAATCCTAAACTTTTTGAATTTTGTAGTTTGGTCATTTGATATTGTTTAGAGTTTAGTGTCGTTTTGAAATTAGAATTTTATTGTAACAATGTAGTAGTATAACAATGTAGCAAGAAACCATGATGAATTTATTAAATAAAACTACAAAATCAGTGCCTACAGCGGCACTTATTTTAGGTTTATCTGTTACTGCCAGTCGTTTTTTAGGACTCTTGAGAGACAGAATTTTAGCTGGGATTTATGGCGCTAGCGTTGAGTTAGACGTATACTTTGCCGCTTTTCGTATACCCGATCTAATATATAGCATTATTATAGGAGGCGCTGTTACCTCGGCCTTTATTCCTGTATTCATATCTAAACTTTCTAATAACAAAAACGAGGCATGGGAATTAGCAAGATCATTTTTCTATATAGCCGCAATTATTTTAACTGGTGTTGTTTTTTTAGTTTATATATTTATGCCCCATCTCATAGGGTTTGTAATTCCGGGCTTTGAATCAGGACCGCAGGATCTTGCAGTTTCAGTAAGCAGAATAATGTTGTTGAGCCCTCTGTTTTTGGGTTTAAGCGCAGTTTTTAGCGGTATACTCCACTCTTTCCGCAAGTTTTTTGTATATTCGCTGGCGCCCATATTTTATAACTTGGGTATTATAACCGGAGCTCTGTTTTTTACGGAATTTGCCGGAGTACGTGGCCTTGCATGGGGTGTAGCATTGGGTGCTTTTATGCATATGCTTATACAGGCACCTGTAAGTTTTTCTACCGGATTTTCACTAAAGCCACCCAAAAAACTTATTCACCCTTCTTTAAAAAGAGTATTTCGACTTATTGTTCCGCGGGCTATAGGACTGGGAGCATACCAGGTTAACCTTTGGGTAATTACGGCTATTGCTTCCACAATTACCGCGGGTTCAATTACTGTTTTCAATCTGGCCAATCATATACAGTATTTGCCTATAGGGATTGTAGGTATATCTTATGCTTCTGCGGTATTTCCCAATCTTTCTAATTTTGTGGCTCTAAAAAATTATAAAAGATATTTATCTGAATTATCCAGAGCTCTGCGCAGCGTTTTTTTTATAGTATTTCCGCTGGGCATCCTCTTTTTTGTACTCAGGGCACAGATAGTCAGAGTTGTGTTAGGCGCCGGAAAATTTGGCTGGGAAGGAACGCAGTTAACCGCCGCCGCCTTGGGAGCTTTTAGCTTAGGCCTTTTTGCGTACGCCCTTATGCCTGTTTTGGCAAAAGCATTTTATGCTAAAGAGGACACAAAAACTCCGGTTATCGCGAGTACTACAGGTATGGGTATAAATTTAACATTAGCCCTTCTATTGGTGTATGTAATATTTCCTGCCGACGGTTTTCTGGAGTTTCTTTCCGGAGTGTTTAAAGTTGCGGGAGTTGAAGGGTCTTCTGTCATAGCTTTACCGCTTGCGTTTTCTATCGGAGGAATTTCCGCTCTTGTTTTGTTGTTTAGTATATTTTTCCGCAATAAAAAGAATCGCATTGTTGCAAAAGAAATTCTGGAATCGTTTATAAGAATAATTATTGCTAGTGTAATTTCAGGTATGACGGCGTGGTATGCTCTTCGGATTTTCGATGCTTACGCGGTGGATGATATTGATACTTTTTTGGAGGTATTTGCTCAGGGTGTATTCGCCGGCGTTTTGGGGGTTTTGGTGTATTTAGTGTTTGCTTTTGTGTTTAAATTTGAGGAACTGCAAATTTTGATTAAATTTACCGGAAGTAAACTGAAAAGAAATAAAAAGCTACCCCCTCAACCTCCTGTTAATTTTGATGATACTCCCGGAAATTCATAATATAGTCAATAATCTGCACAAAGCTTTCCGGACCCTTTTCGGATCAATATATTTGGTTTATTGTTTTAATATAATTTATGTCAGAACCCAACTCGTACAACATCCGTAACTTTGTTATTCTTGCACATATTGATCATGGAAAGTCCACCTTGGCGGACAGGCTTTTAGAATTGACTCGTACCGTGGAAGACAGAAAAATGACAGAGCAATTTTTGGATGCTATGGACCTTGAGCGGGAGAGAGGGATTACCATAAAAATGCAGCCCGTAACGATGCGCTATAACGCATCGTATGATGACAATAACAATGACAGTGGAAACGACGACAACAATAAGTATGACAATAACCAAAACCAAAATTCAGAATTTATTTTGAATATGATTGACACTCCGGGCCACGTTGATTTTTCTTATGAAGTTTCGCGTTCTCTGGCCGCGGCTGAAGGAGCAATACTTTTGGTGGACGCCACCAGCGGAATTCAGGCGCAAACAGTGGCTAATTTATCCATAGCTGTAAAACAGAATCTAAAAATAATCCCTGTTATAAATAAAATAGATCTACCTCAAGCTCAGGTTCAAGAAGCCGAAGAAGAAATATTAAATCTGCTTATATCTATGAATGTAGAACCCGACGAAATATATAAAGTGTCTGCAAAAACCGGTGAAGGGGTGAAGAATCTTTTGAGCAGCATTGTTGCTTTGGTGCCCCCTCCGCCACGGGAACCTGAAAAACATCTCCGCGCACTTATTTTTGATTCTATATACGATGATTATAAAGGAGTTATCTCTTATGTTCGTATTTTAGATGGAGAGATAAAAGCCGGGGAAAAAGTTTTATTTATGCAATCCGGCGTCTCTTCGGAAGCAAAAGAAGTAGGAGTATTTTCACCTCATTTGACTCCACGTGACAAATTGCGCGCCGGAGACGTCGGTTATATTATTGGTGGAATAAAAGATATAAAATCAGCAAGCATTGGTGATACCATAACGAAAACCGGGGCAAAGGCGGAAACTCCGGTTCCCGGTTACCGCAGCCCGCAGCCGCTTGTATTTTCAACTTTATATCCCAGAGAAGAATCTGACTATGATGGTCTTAGGGATGCTATGGAAAAACTGCGCCTTAATGATGCAGCTTTATATTTCGAACCCGAGTACTCTCCTGTTTTAGGAAGAGGCCTTAAGGCGGGTTTTTTGGGTATGTTGCATATGGATATTATAGTAGAACGCTTGAGGCGGGAGTATAGCATAGGTCTTGTTATTACAGCACCCTCCGTTGCTTATCGTGTTTATAAAAAGATACCTTCTTCCGGTAGCGAAACACAAAGGCAAGACGACGGAGAGCAATCAAAGGAAGTTATTGATGTCTATAGTCCTGCACAATTTCCCAATCCCCCTGAAATTGAATACACGGAAGAGCCCTGGGTTAATTTAGAAGTTATAGTTTCTCCCGAGTATATGTCAGGAGCTATGAGTTTACTGAAAACTCTGCGGGGCCACTACGTCGATACGGAATATATAGGAGCCGGTAGTGTTAAAATCATATATAAAACCCCTCTTGTTGAAATAATATCTGACTTCTATGATAATTTAAAAAATGCCACCAGCGGATTTGGTTCTATGGCGTATGAGATGGCCGGTTATGCGGAGGCGGAAATTATAAAATTAGATATTTTGCTTGCCGGCGAACAAATACCTTCTTTGAGTCGGCTTGTTCATAAAGATCGGGCAGAGGAAGAGGGAAGGAGAATTGTAAAGAAAATTAAGGAAGTTTTACCTCCTGAACAGTTTGCTGTGCCGATTCAAGCCGCCATAGGCGGAAAAGTAATAGCTCGTGAAACCAAGCCGGCGCTAAAGAAAAAAGTAACTGAAGGGCTTTACGGCGGTGATTTTTCAAGAAAGAAAAAACAATTGCAGAAACAAAAAAAAGGGAAGAAGAAGATGGAAGAACAGGGCCGTATCAAACTGGACACAAATACAATGATAAAAATATTTCAGTAAATTCTTAAATCTCACTTAAAACACAGCCCCGCTTTTATATAAAAAGCGGGGCGAGTTATGCGTCCTTTTAAACTTTTTCTTATGTTAGAATAAACTATGACCTCCAAAGAGAGGCATTAGCAGAGTTGAAAGCAAACTCAGCACCATAAAGCCCACGATGACGTAGGTGAATACTTTTGCCATTTTTTTGCGTTGTTGTAATTTCATAATTTTGCCTGTCCCGCACCTTTTCATAGGAATAGGTGCGGTGGCTTAATTCTATATTCTGCATTCCCATTCTTTATTCTTAATTCCTGATTCTTGATTCTGCGAGCGGAGTTCCGACATTGCGTCGGAATGGAGCGAGTTAATTCCATTCTACATATTTTTAACTTAATTTTCAAATGCCGGATTTTAGAGAAAAGCTAACTAAGATAACTCCTTATATCCTACTTGGGTTAATAGCACTCGTTTTGACGGGCGTGATTGATCGTTATACTCAACACAGAAAAGTATTTTCTGAAGTTGAAAAATTGGAAGCTGAGGTTAGTGATACCGAAGAGGAAAATCAGGAATTGGAAAAGAACTTAGAAGACATTCGCAAGGGTGAAAATATTGACATAGAAGCAAGGAAACGGTTAAATCTTAAAAAAGAAGGGGAGAGAGTAGTTATTATTTTACCGCCTGATAAAAATACAACAACCACCGGAGAAAAAAATAGTGAAGACGAGAATGGGCGTGAATCTTTATGGAAAAAAATAAAAAGTTGGTTTCAATAACAAGCGGACGTAGTTTAGTGGTAAAACGCAACCTTCCCAAGGTTGAGTCGGGGGTTCAATTCCCCTCGTCCGCTCTGTTAAAAAATAAAAAGAGTGCCCAATGGCACTCTTTTTGCTGCGAAATCGGTTGTTTGGATATTGCAATTGCCTTTTAGTCCCTATTGTTCTATTCAACTCTCCACCCCCACATACTACCTTCACTAAAGCTAACAGCTTCGCCTTGCGGATAAAACATCTCTAAGGTTTTTTTAACTTCCTCCGATTGGTGCATAGGTACAAGCACACTTTCACCTTCAATGTTAACCGGAATATTTTTCTTTTGTACGTACGTTGTGTTTTTTACCGGTGTGGATTTTGTTCTCTGCACAAAAAGAACACTTTGCGCCGGGAGAGGCAGGCGGTTTTGTTCCTCCGGATTTAATAACACCTCATCGGGGTACTTGGAGAATGCACCATTATCAACTATTAAATATTTGTGCGCGGAAGAGGGGAGAGAATTAAAGTATTTGCCTATCTCTACATGGTCCCGTGTAAATGCTTTTTTAACTTCTTCGTTTTTACCCCAGTCAGCAAAGTAATGAGTGAATTGGGCGGATATAAGTAAAAGTATAATGACAAATATTGTTCCGAAGGCAAAAGGCCACACTTCTTTTCGGTGGTGCTTATGCGGAAATACAAGGCGAAGTATATACATAAAGCCCAATGCCGCGTAAACAAAAACAAAAGGCATAAGACCTATTGAACGCAGGGCATGAGGAATGCTTTCTATAGTTAAAGCGGCGGGCATAAGCATAAGCCCGAAACTTACCGCCAGGGTGGAGTGAACAGTAATCGCGTTATAATTCTTTTCTTTTATTGCATCTTTAAGAATGACTATAGAATAAATTACTCCGGCCACAAAAAACACGGCAACCGGTAAGGATAATTGCGGCTCTTCCGCGAAGTTATGGCGCCAGTTGCCGTCTCCGACAAAAAACAGCATTTGTATGTGTGCTCCTAAGCTTTTCAGAAAGGCGAAAATCGGGGCTTCCGCGTCAAATACCGAAATGCCTGTAGCGCGCGAAATAAAGTTTTCTTTGTTTTTGAAAAAGAAAACAATCAATGGTGCCATTACTGCAATCAAAGCAGTAAACATTACATCAAAAATCCACCATTTCTCTTTTATATACATTTCTTTGAACCATGTTTTCAGCGACGTTTTCCGTGGCTTTTTTTTAGAAAATAACCGCGGAGGATTTTGCCATAGGTAAAATATAAATGCTGTTGTAACCAAAAATACCGGAATAGCTAAAGCTATCCGGAACGATATATATGAATAAAATCCGGCTCCCCATATTACTCCTGCAGAAAGTGCGTATAAGATGTTTTTAGTTCTTAGGGTTTTAAGAGTAAAGTAGATTCCAAAACTTAAAAGGAGAGGGACAAGTATTGCACGAAAACCTATACGGGAGAAGTTAAGGTGCCAAAAAGATGCGGTCATAAATCCCGCAGAAAGAAGAGCAAGAGAAGAGGAGGCGACAGAAGGAAGGCGTATTTTACTTCCTCGTCCCGCGTGCACAGAGGCAAACCTAAGAACCTCTTTTGTAAGAAGATATGTGCCCAATATAGTAAGTGAACCTATAGCCGCACTTACAGCCCTGAAGGAGGTTATACTTATACCGAACAATTTGAATGATGCAGCAAGAAGCCATATATATAATCCTTCTCTCCCGTTGTTTTCTTCATAGAATACTTTATAATTTCCGCTTTGCATCGTTTCCACAGCGTCATTTGCATTTTTGGCTTCGTCCGGATATAAGCCGGGAGGCACTGTATTTAAATCCCAAAAACGCAGGAATACAGCTAAAAATAAAAGCACTAAAACGGCTAAAATTATCCAGTTTTTCTTTATAAATTGCATGTCCGAAAGTGTAATTAGGTTAATTATTTGCCCGGAAGGATCTGCCGAATTTATACTTCCGGGCATTTGTATTTATGATAACATAATAGTATCGATAAAGATTTAAAAAATATAAACAAGAGCATAGAACTCGGCTCGTTTGCAGGAAATTAATATACCGTGGTATAATTCAGCAATTCCGGGATTGGCCAGGATAGCTCAGTTGGTCAGAGCACTCCCCTCGTAAGGGAGAGGTCGCGAGTTCGAATCTCGCTCCTGGCTCTATACGAACGAGAGGTCAGGAGTTCGCCGTATCATCCTTGCCGTGTCGTATGACTGCGGCGATACGGCGCCCTGTCGTATGACAGGGCGAATCTCGCTCCTGGCTCTATTTGCATAAATAAACTATAGGCCGTCGGTTTGATATACATTTTCGGCTCAGGTTCGCCCGGTCATCCGACCGGGCGCCCGGGGTTTATCCCCGGGCGAGTCCGGCGGGTGGCTCATTTACCATTGTTTGACAAAGTACAATATTTATGATAATATTTAAGGCATCCGGTACCCTAAATAAAAGAGAGGGTAGGAATGCCGACTGAAGACACCGTCGTTAAGCCCGCTGGCAAGCAGACCACTGAAGAGCTCGTTCAAGGGCTCTTCAGTGATGAGCCTCCGGTGGAGGCCTCCCTGGAAGCGACAGAAACTCACTTTCATCGGAACGCAACAAGGAGCACAGAGTTACGGTGCGGTCATAATTTCAGCGCCGCTGACGTTATTCTCCACGAGCTTCTCGTGCGCAAGATGCGGGGAACCCTAAGAGAAGGAGAAGAAACCGGCTCCGGCTTCTACTTTGCCCTTTCGGTTCTTGCGAAGGTTGCTGAACTGCGCCATGGTAAGATGGTTGCAGGCATTCTCTATTGGGACGAAATTTACGAGATAGAGGACCGCAGCGAGCGGATCATTCTTGTACGGCTTCTCGGGAAAATCGGCACGCCCGAGCACGCTGTTCCGGCCCTTCATCACTTCGCACAGCGCGTGCAAGAAGAGGTTACATACACACCGATGCCTCCGGGTTATGATGTGGAGTTTTGGGATGATGGAGAGGACGAGCCACGTCCTGTTTTCGTTAAGGGCACCCCTCCCGAAGAGCTGAAGGCTGATGACCAGCGGGTGGTAAAGGAGGCCATCTCGCGTATGCGCGAGCGCCACCCCTCCACCAAGTAGTTCCCACGCGAGAGGGAGCGGATCTGTA
>CAYMUG010000007.1:16050-32937 GCA_964393575.1 uncultured Candidatus Saccharibacteria bacterium
CCCCTCCACCAAGTAGTTCCCACGCGAGAGGGAGCGGATCTGTACAGATCCGCTCCCTCTCGCCACGCTCCCGTAACAACCGGGGGCGTTTCTTTTTAAGAATTACGTAATTAATGCTGTAATTAATTACAGCATTTTTTGAGAAGCGCTCTCTTGTGCAGTTTTATAACCTCTGGTAATATATGTTTTGCAAGTTACTTCCCTTCAACCGCGCGAGAGAAAGGTAAAGTATGAGTGTATTTCCGGATGCAACTGAAAAGCAGAATATTTCCGCAGAAAGACGAAAATGCCCGCTGGAGGACTATCGCCGGGCGTACATTTGTGATTCCGAAGTATTAGATTACGGAGATTTCAAGGAGCTGGAACAGCACTTTAGTATATGTTCTCTTTGCCGGGAAGAAGAAGAGAATGTAAAGGCAATGCATTCTTTTCTTATAAACGAAATCAAAGGCAAAGGCAAAAGTAGCAACTAATCGCGTAGTCCATAATTTCAAGGCCCGGTATTTTACCGGGCCTTCTCATTAGATAAAAAAAAGAGTATAATAATTGTATGGAAAGCATTAAAGATTTAGCGGAAAAACTAAATAAGTTCAAAACCAAAGTCCTCGAAGCAGAGGACCGTCTTTGACTTGCCCGAACTTAAGAAAGAAATCAATCAACTCCGTTCTGAATCTCAGGCATATGGATTCTGGAACGATGCGCAGAGAGCCGCGCAAGTAACACAACGTCTCGCTCACCTACAGGAAGAAGTAGATTTCTGGGAAGGACTTAAGCAGGAGATACAAGATTTAGAAGATTTGCTTGAGGTTTCAAAACACGATACTGATATAAAAAAAGAAATTCAGGAGCGTCTCCGCAAACTTGAAAAAAGCTATGAAAGAGAAGAATTTAAGATATTCCTTTCCGGGGAGCACGATAAAGCGGATGCTTTTCTTTCAATTTATTCCGGCGCCGGTGGACTAGATGCGCAGGATTGGGCAAAAATGCTCCTGCGTATGTACCGGAAATATCTGGAAAACAAGAATTATGAGATCAATCTGCAGCACATATCTTATGGAGAGGAAGACGGCGTTAAAGAAGCTACCATAGAAATAAAAGGAAACTATGCTTATGGTATTATGAAATATGAAACAGGAGTGCATAGACTTGTTAGAATTTCTCCGTTTTCCGCAAAAAAACAGAGACATACTTCATTTGCGCTTGTTGAGGTTATCCCCAAATTTGAAGAGGTAAGCGCAGAAGATATAGAGATCCCCGAAAGTGATTTGCGTATAGATACATTTCGGGCTTCGGGTCCCGGGGGGCAGTATGTTAATACTACAGAAAGTGCGGTGCGCATAACGCATCTACCCACAAAGGTTTCCGCATCAAGCCAAACAGAACGACTTCAGGGTTTGAATAAAGAGCGAGCTATGAAATTATTGCGATCAAAACTGTATATGTTAAAACAAAGAGAGCGTAAAGAGAAGCTGGAAGAGATGAAAGACAGTGACGCAAACCCGGAATGGGGAAACCAGATACGGAATTATGTCTTACACCCGTATCAGCTGGTGAAGGATACAAGGACAGGAGTGGAAACAAGTAATGTTGAGGAAGTTCTGGATGGAAAGTTGGACAAATTTATTGATGAAGAGATTAAGAAATTAAAGTAATTTCCAATGTTAAATATCCAATACTCCAATTATCCTCAATTTATTTGGACGGTTTATTATTCATTGGTCATTGGTAATTGATAATTGATGATTTAGCGAAGCGCATATGTTAATTTTTCAGGAAGTAACCAAAGAATATCCGCCGGATATGAAAGCATTAGACAATGCCTCTTTTCGTGTGCATGAGGGAGAATTTGTTTCTTTAGTCGGTAGAAGCGGAGCCGGTAAAAGTACTATACTAAAACTTCTTCTTCGGGAAGAAGAACCGACAAAAGGAAAAATTTTCTTTCAGGGTGTTGATGTAAGTACTTTTCATGCCTCGGAACTACCTTATTACAGAAGAAAAGTAACCTCGGTTTTTCAGGACTTTAAACTTTTATCCACCAAAAATGTTTTTGAAAATGTAGCTTTTGCTATGGAGGCCGCGGGAAAAAGCAAGGAAGAGATAAGAGAAGATGTGCCTCAGTCGCTTGATGTTGTGGGTCTTTCCGGTAAAGAAAAACGCTTCCCGCATGAACTTTCCGGAGGCGAAAAACAAAGGGTAGCAATGGCACGCGCACTTGTACAACAACCCGAGCTTCTTGCTGCTGACGAACCCACCGGAAATCTGGACCCGATACACACTTGGGATATTATTAACCTTTTGTTAAAAATAAATAAGCTGGGGACGGCCGTGATTCTGGCAACTCACGATGAAAATATAGTTAATTCACTGGACAAAAGGGTGATAAGCGTACACGGCGGTGCTATTATTAAAGATGCTAAGAAAGGGAAGTACCAAATTAAGTAAACTCAGCCTGCCGGCGGACTCGCAGTAACGCGTAATATGCAAACCACAAATCTTAAGGACACAAGATACAAACAAATTACAACAAACAAACCTCAAATAATAAAACAAAAAGTTTTTAATTTCTAATTTGAGATTTGTTTGTGTCCTTGCATCCTTTTAATTTGGAGTTTAATTTAGTTTAAGGATTATTTATTACTGTCTTGTGAGCATGAGTTAATAAACTATGACAAATTTATTCAGAGTTCTAAAATATAGTTGGAAAAATTTTTCAAGAAACCTGTGGCTGTCTGTGGCGACTTTGTTTATGATGTTTGTAGCACTCGCTGTTGTAGGGGGGCTTTTTCTTTTTAATGCCTCACTAAATACTTTTGTGGCCGGTCTGGAGGATAAGGTAGATGTAAGCGTTTATTTTAATAAAGATGCTGAAGAAAGCGATATTTTAAATATTAAGTCACAACTTGAAGATCACAACAACGTAAGGTTTGTGCAGTATACTTCGCGCGATGAGGCGCTTGATGTATTTACAAGCCAACACGAGGATAACGAAGTATTAATTGAATCACTTAATGAGTTGGATGATAACCCGCTTCAGGCGTCTTTAAACATTAAAGCGCACAATCCGCAGCAATTCAGCGGGGTTGTTTCTTATATAGAAAACCTTGATAATGCCTCGGCAACAATAGACAATATTAATTTTAAGGAAAACCAACAAGTTATAGAAAGTATAAGCAATATTTCTGAAGGCGCTACCAAAACCGGTATAGGGTTTATGGCGGTGCTTACAGTACTTGTAGTTTTCGTAACATTTAACACAATACGTCTCGCTATTTATACAGCTCGCGATGAAATACAGATTATGAAATTAGTAGGCGGGAGTAATTGGTTTGTGCGTTCTCCTTTCGTTATAACCGGAGGTCTTTACGGTGTTTTCTCCGGATTAATAGTATTGGGCTTTTTCTTTGGGGGAACATGGCTCTTGGATACACGACTGCCTCTTATTTTTGCTGAACTTGACTTATATGGTTATCTCTTGAGTAACGCGCTTCAGTTTTCCGCCGCGATAATAGGAGGAGGAGTGCTTTTGGGTATGTCTTCCTCGTATTTGGCTGTCAGAAAGCACTTAAAAATGTAAGCCGTTCTCTCGCTTTTCAGTATTGACGCCGCGCTATATCGCGTGGTATTTTTTTACTCAGAGCTTTTTAGCTCTTTTAATGCAGCAGCTCCTGAAAGGAGAGAGAGGTGACTGAAGTTCCCAAAGACGCGGATGCAGTAGTTATAGGAGCCGGCATTGTTGGTTGTTCTTTAATATATCATCTTGCGTTTGAAAAAGGATGGCGTAATCTGGTGATTATTGATAAGGGTCAGATTCCGACTGATATCGGATCTACCGGGCATGCTTCCGACTTCATCTTTAATACAGGCGTAAACGAGTATACACTCTGGTCTACCCATTACAGTAGGGAGTTTTTCGGATCTCTGGGAAATTTTGAAAGACCCGGCGGTCTTGAGCTTGCCGAAAAAGATGACTTTGCCCGTGTTGAGGAATTAAAGCGGAAAAAGACAGGCGACCAGGCATTCGGCACCGGAGAGATGCGCATTGTTAGCGCAAAAGAGGCAGCGGAGATTCACCCTTACCTTGATTCCTCTGCTCTTGAATGCGGTTTGTATGACCCGAACGCAGGGTTGGTTGTACCCCGTTCTGTCCAGGTTGCAGGTAATTTGGTCCAAAAAGCGGAAGAAGCGGGAGCTGTACAGAAGTTCCCCGGTACTCCCGTAACAAATATTGAAATTGAGGACGGACGCGTCCGCGGTGTACATACTCCCAAGGGCTTTATCCGCACTCCTGTTGTTGCAAGCGCCATGGGGATGTGGGGCCCTCTGCTTGACGATATTGCCGGAGTTGAGGTGCCGTTGATGCCTATTGAGCACCCGCTTCTTTTCTTTGGTCCTGTTGAAGAATTAAAAGGTCCTGAACATAAGGGTAAGTACATTGTGTATCCTCTTCTTCGTGTTCAGAGTGCCGCGGCGTATGCCAGAGATACCGGAGCTTTCGCTCCCGGCGGAGAGCACGGAATGTTTGAGCTGGGGTACTATGAAATGCATAAACCCCGTCTTGTCCATGCCGATAATATCGCAGAAGAGCCGGAAGGAAGGTTTTCTCCTTCTATGCACAAAATTTATCGGCCTGAGCAGGGAGAAGACGCAGGTAGTATGGAAGAAGCCGCTCTTAATACAGCTGAACCCGCTATTGAAGCTATATCCAATGTGTTCCCCGGCTTTCTTAACCTCGGCCTTAACGCAAAGGGTTCGTTTAACGGACTTCTTTCGGTAACGCCGGACGGCGGTTCCCTGCTCGGTGAATTCCCCAACGTCCATGGCTTGTGGTCTTTCCACGCCGTTTGGATTAAGGAGGGTCCCGGAGTAGGCAAGGTCGGTGCTGACCTGATAAACGGAGATACGCCTCCTGTTGATATTCACGGGGCGGATATAAATAGGTTCTATCCGGTCAACAAGAAACCGGAAAATGTTGAAGGCAGAAGTTACGAAATCGCGCAAAAGATTTACGGAGTCGTTCATGACCGCGAACCCTTTGAAAGCGGTCGCGAGCAGCGTTATAGTCCGATGTATGCGCGTGAGAAAGAGTTCGGCGGATTTTTCCTGGAGGCCGCCGGCTGGGAGCGCGCTCATGCTTACAAATATAATGAGGACCTTCTAAATCGTTACCGTCATCTTATTCCGGAGCGAGAGAATGAATGGGATGCCCGTCATTTCTCTGAAATTTCAAATGCAGAGCATCTGGAGATGAGCAGAGATGTCGGTATGGTTAACCTTACACACTTCGCGATTTACGATATTACCGGTCCTGATGCAGAGGCTCTTCTTGAATATCTCTCTGTGGCGCGCGTTGGAGGCGAAAAGGTTCCTCCGGGTAAAGCTGTATACACAAACTTCCTTACCCGGGAAGGTGGCATACTCGCTGACTTAACTATTACACGGCTTAGCGAGAAGGGTTATCGCGTTGTGTGCGGTGGCGATACAGGCCATCGGGACCTTCAGTGGATAAGCAAAATGCGTGATGATTTCGGATTTAATGCGGATATTGAAGACAAGACGCATCAGCTTGCCACTATTGGCTTCTGGGGTCCCAACGCCCAGGAGGTTATGGGCAGATTCGTGGAAGATCCGGACCAGCTGTCTAAAGGAAATCTTCCCTTCCTCTATTCCAAGCATATCAACATAGGCAAGGTTCCGGCTTGGTTTCTCAATATTTCTTATGTGAGAGAGCGCGGATGGGAGATTTATCTCCCGTTTGATGATTCCGCTCTGGAGGTTTGGGATACTCTGCTTAATGCCGGCGTGAGGCCCATCGGAATTGAAACTTATGCCCTTAGTCGTCGTGTAGAAAACAGCTTGCGTCTTCAGGACGTGGAGTTGAAAACTCATTATAATCTGTACGAGGCGGGTCTTGCCCGACCCAAGGTTAAAGAAAATGATTTCTGGGGTAAAGCGGCTTACCTGGAACAGCGCAAGCGCTTCCACCAGGACGCGCTACTCTGTACTTTGAACGTGGACAATAATGTGGACGGAAATGGTGTGCCTAGATACTTTGTCGGTCACGGTCCCATTAAGCGGCCTGATACCGGCGAGGTTTTGGTTGACGGCCAAGGCAGGCGTTCATATTTCACAACTGTGGCTTTTGGCCCCTCTGTAGGTAAGCAGCTCATGATGGCTTACATTCCTTTTGAGTACGCCCATGAAGGACAAACCTTTATGGCTGAGTACTTTGGAGAAGATTTCCCGGTTGCTATAGAAAAGGTAGGGTATAAGCCCGTATATAATCCTTAATATCACTACTAATAACTGAGAACATTCCGCCGCCGGTATTCGCCGGCGGTTTTTATATTGCGTCACGAAATATTTTCTGGTATATTTCAGGTAGTTTCTTAATAGTAATGTTAAAACCGAGCGCAAAGGAGAGTGTGTATATGACCACCGGAGTGCCCCATCCGATTCCTTCGCCTACCCAGACTGCTCCATCTCAAGGACGCAGTGCGCGTAGAAAAAATCTGCGTTATTCACCTCATCACGCCGGATATCTTTGTGACTGGCAGCGTTTGCCCCACGGAGTATGGCATAATTTACTGCTCCGGGAAGGAGCGCATTTGTGGGACGTGTACAACAGAACGCCTCACGCGCGCCAGATTATACCCGGACGTGAAGGTCTTATGAAAGAACTTGATCATCTTCTTCATGGAGTTACCTTGTGGGGAGTACACGTTGAACACCAGGTGCAAATTAAAGGTGAAAACGCTCCTGAATTCATTGATTTTGTTGTTTCCCGCGAAGTTGAAACAGAAATTCCTCCGGGAGCATGTAAATATGTCGCACTTTCGGGTCCTGACGGGGGTATCTACAATGACCCCGTCCTTCTGCGTCCCACGGAAAACGAGTTTTGGTTAAGTATTTCTGACTCTAATGTTTATAAAGCCCTTGATAGTTTGCTTATCGGATTTAATCAAAGTAGCATCAACGGCGACAGAGGTAGATTTCTTAAAGATACAGGAGATCCCTCAGTTCAGATTAAAGAGTTGGATGTAGCCCCTGTACAAATTCAGGGCCCGAAATCTCCGCCTCTTATGAAAAAGCTGTTCGGCAAGCAAATTCTGGATATACCCTACTATAGTTTGCAGGATAATCAAATTAACGGTCTTGATGTTACCATTTCGCGTACCGGCTTTTCCAACGTTCCGGGTTTTGAAATTTACCTTCATGACGCAACTAAACACGCTGAATCTTTTTGGTTTTACATATTAGAGCAGGGTGAAGAATTCGGCCTTCAGGTTATTGCCCCCTCTCATCCTCAGCGGTTGGCAACGGGCATACTTTCCTGGGGCCAGGATATGGACTGGAACGATACTGTTCTTGACTCGCGCCTTGAGTGGCAGTTCCATCGCCCGCACGATGCCAAGACCGGGCAGTTGCTTACCGATACGGAGGAAAAAAAGCGCGCCCGTTCTGAGGGGCGTCTTGTCTATCATCCGAAAGCCGGCGATTTTCTCGGCAAAGAAGCACTTACCAGAATTGCCGAAGAAGGTGTTTCAACACGGCTTGTCGGCCTGAAAGTTAAGAGCAGAAAGAAATTTTTGCATTACGATGACAGCCGGGATTACTTGTGGGTTTTGACTCCGGATGGGAAAACATTTGTAGGTTATGTAACAAGTATTTTCTGGCATCCTGTGGTGGGTTCTAATCTTGCATTTGCGCGAATTAGTACTCACTATCTGGATATGAAAGACGGTATTAGAGAAAATTCTGATGCAGGAACCGAATTCAAGGTAGTTGTTCCTTACGACAACCCGGAAATTGATGAGTGCGGTAATGTTGACCCCAATAGTTTGTATCTTGCTGACGCGCATGTTGCCAAAGTTCCTTTTAGCCCCAAACAGGCAGGGGGCGACCTGAAGAAGTACGTCTGACATATTTTCCAGCCCGCTGTGGAACGACCTAACTACTACACGGCGGGCATTTTTTATCCCGGAAAAGGGGGTTCAGCTTGTGACGAGAGACGCCCACGCCTGGCAATATAAACTAATGCCTCCGAGAGTGCGTTTTGAAATCATTCCTATTCCCTCTAAAGGAAAAAAAGTTTTAGTGCCCAAAGGTTTCTCGCAGCTTCCGGAGGGCGCCACGATTACAATAACCTGCTCTGAATCTATCGGCATACCAGGGACATTAGATACCACGGAAGAAGTTATTAAGCGTGGTTATAGAGCCGTGCCTCATATTCCGGCCCGCATGGTAGAAAGCAAATGTCATCTTATAGATATTGTAAGCAGATTAGAGAGTTTGGGTGTTAAAGATATTTTTGTTCCGGGGGGTGATGCAACTCCTCCGCACGGGGAATTTTCTTCGGCATTGGAAATGTTACGTATTTTTCGTGCACTACCTTCCAGCGTAATTCGTGTAGGAATTACCGGTTATCCTCAGGGTCATTACGACATTTCTTCTGATGTACTTAAGTCGGCTCTTTTGGCCAAACAACCGTACGCGGATTACATAGTCACTCAAGTTTCGGAAAATTTTTCCTCTATACTTAGATGGATTTCTGATATTAGAGAAAGTGGCGTAACTCTTCCGGTGTATGTAGGGGTTATAGGACAAGTAGAGCGTAAGCGCTTATGGAAAATAGCAAGGAGTTTCGGTATAAGGAAAACCTCCTGGTTTTTACGTCACAATCCGATTATTCTTAGGCGTATGCTTGCTCCGGAAGTATACACTTCCGAGAGAATAATTAAAAATATTGCATTTTTGAAAGGTGTTCAAGGAATTCATTTAACTCCTTTCAACAATATTGAAAAAACAGAGAATTGGCGTAAAAATTTTATTAGTTAAAATATAAAAGGCCTCATTTCCCTTCAGGGATTTGAGGCCATATTTGTGTTTAGGTAAGGTATTGGGCTATCGCCTCTGTGTTTGCCTCGGCGACAACAGGGTCTTCCATTTTTCTAACTGCGCTACTCGGATCTTTAAGTCCGTTTCCGGTAAGGGTGCACACTACGGTAGTATTTTTTCTGTTTTTTTTAATTAAACCTTCTTCCACTGCTTTCATAAGTCCTGCCACCGGCGCTGCTGAAGCCGGCTCACAAAATACACCCGTGAGGCGGGGAATAAGATTGTGGGCTACATTTATTTCATAATCACTAACTTTGCCAATTGTGCCGTCTGATTCGGATACTACCTGAAGAGCGTCATTCCAGCGTGAGGGATTACCAATATTAATTGCGGAGGCGAAGGTGTTGGGATGCTTAAATATCTGTCCGTCTACGATAGGTGCTGCGGCTGCCGCCTGCCACCCCATCATATGAGGGAGGCGGCCCGTATTTTTGTGTTCGTTATAACCCTGCCAGTAAGTAACAATATTTGCGGCGTTACCGACCGGAATAAAGTGATAGTCGGGAGCTTCTCCGAGCTCACCTACAATTTCAAGCGCGGCTGTTTTTTGACCATCAAAACGATGCGGGTTTATGGAGTTGACTACTGTTACAGGGTAACTACCTTCTTCAAGTTCCCGGACGATACCGAGAGCGTCGTCATAACTTCCTTTTATCTGGATAATGGTGGCGTCAAGCATAGCTGCCTGCACCAGCTTGCCTTGGGCTACTTTGCCCTCAGGAAGAAGTACAACGCACTGTAATTTGTAACCCATATTACGTGCTGCTGCGGCATAGCACGCGGCGGCAGCCGCGGTATTGCCGGTAGAGGCGCATATTATTGCCTCTGAGCCCTCTTCAATAGCTTTAGACACAACACTTGTCATGCCCCTGTCTTTAAACGAATTGGTGCCCGCGTTCGCGCCTTCATTTTTTAGAAAAAGATTTCCGCGGAAGTTAAGAGCTTTCGCTAATTCCGGTGCGTGAATAAGAGGGGTGTTGCCCTCTCTTAGCGTAACGACGGGAGTATCCTCTGTATAATTGTTAGGCATATAATCCCAGAATTCGCGCAAAACCCCTTTCCATGATCCCATCTTTTGCACCTCCTTAGGTTGTTAAGTTGCTATAATGCAGGGTAAGCTTGCGCTTAAATTTTGTCAATAAAAAATTTACTTTATACCAAAAAGGAGGTAGAAGCCATGATTTATATTTTTGATAAGGACTCTGAAAGATTAAAATTTTAATCTATATTATATTTACAAGATAAAATTTAAGTGCTAAATTGCAGGCACAGTTCTTAAACAACCCCTACAAAGGAGGTCGCTATGCAGAACAAAATGCATATCAATGATGTGGCAGCTAAGCTGAATATTCCTCCGGATGCCGTTTATCCGTATGGCCATTATATAGCTAAAGTTGAATACGACGCTTTTGGACCAAAAAACCCTGAAGATGCCAAAATGGTGCTGGTTACCGCCATGAATCCCACTAAAGCCGGTGAAGGGAAGACAACCACCACGATTGGTTTGGTGGACGGACTTAATAAGATCGGAGTACGCGCAGCCGGCACGCTTCGCGAGCCGTCAATGGGTCCCACATTCGGCGGTAAAGGCGGGGGTACCGGAGCCGGGCCTGCTCACGGCGGGCACGCTGCTATCCTGCCGGAAGAAGAAATTAATCTTCATATGACCGGAGATTCGCATGCTGTCGCGGCCGCTCATAACCAATTGGCAGCCCTTGTTGAGGAAAGAGTATTCCATGAATTTATTCCCGGCATGACCGCCGAGGGAATTTGCTGGGATCGGGTTCTGATAACGCTTGACCGCGCTATGCGTACAGTTCTCACAGGTCTCTACAACGATAAAAGCGGACCCGAACGAACAAGCAACTTTCATATTGATGCGGCCTCAGAAATTATGGCTGTTCTCGCTCTTGCAACCGACAGATTCGATTTGCGCCGCCGGCTGGGCAATATGATTGTGGGATACAAAGATGACGGTGCGCCTGTTACGGCAAAGGAAGTTAAGAGTGAGAGAGGGTCTGCTGTAGGGCCCATGATGGCTTTGTTGAAATATGCAATGCACCCCAATCTTGTACAAACAATGGAAGGGCAACCTGTCTTTGTGCACGCCGGTCCCTTCGGTAATATTGCACACGGATGCAATTCAATCATAGCCGATAATCTTGCGCGCTCCTATGCTGATTTTGTTGTAACCGAAGCCGGTTTTGGTGCGGAGCTGGGATGTGAAAAGTTTATGGACATTAAATCCCGTGTTAGCGGTGTAACCCCTGATGTGGCTGTAGTTGTGGGCACTGTACGTGCTACCAAGCTGCACGGCGGTGTATCCGAGGATAATTTGGACGAACCGAATGTTGAGGCAGTTGAAGACGGCGTGTGTAACCTGCAGCATGCGGTGGACATTGTACGCCAGTTCGGAATTCCGGCGGTAGTGGCAATCAATCGGTTTCCTTCCGACCACCCGGACGAAGTGGCAATTCTGAAGCGCGCCTCGCTTGAGGCCGGTGCCGAAGAAGCGGTGGAAAGCTATGGATTTGCCCGGGGCGGAGAAGGTAACATTGAGCTCGCACATGCTGTACGCAATTATTCCGGAAAACCATCACAAGTAACCCTTTCTTACAAAGATAATGATTCGCTGTATAAAAAAGTGGAAAAGATAGCAAGAGATAAGTACTGTGCCGGAGGCGGAGTTATATATTCTTCAAAAGCACAGAAAGAGGCCGAGAGAATTATAGAGCTCGGATACGGACATCTTAATCCGGTTATTGCCAAGACTCATAAATCCATTTCCGCAGATAGTACTAAGCTCGGCAGACCTACCGACCACACTTTGACAATTCAATCGGTTCAACTTTCCGCGGGGGCCGAATTTATCTATCTTATGGCAAATAACATTTTGACCATGCCGGGCCTCTCCCGGGATCCCAATGCTTTCGGTATTGATCTTGACGAAAACGGCAATATTTCAGGAGTCATATAAACCTTATTATATTATTTAGAGCCCCGAAGGGGCTCTTTATTTTTGTTTTTTTTAATTTAAAATCCCCCTTGTGTATAGACAAGGGGGATAGCGCGTTTTAAATATGATTAAACTTAGCTGCTATATTATAATTTGAGTACCTTTTGTCATCTGTTACCTCGCGCTCTACGGGAATAAAGGGTGGTATTATAACTTCGTCGGTTTCTTCGGTGAGCTCAATTTCCATAAGTAACGTAGGCGTGAAAGAATCGACGTTTTCGAATACATCAAGTTGAAAATATTGCCCTCTCCAGATAAATGTATAGCGGTGTTTTTTTATTGTTTGCAATTGAGGGTCAGCTTCTTTGAGGAGAGCGCGGTACTCTTGTGCGGAAATCTTTCGTTCTTCTTCATGACGGACACCATCGCGAAGCTTTCTTTTCTCTGTATATGTAAACAAGGTGCTATTTCTGGGGAGTTCGGGTTCAACATGACTCCAGGCACGCACGCGTCTTTCTACGTCTGAAGTGGAATTTAAGTATGTCTGTGTAATGCGGAAGCACCTGTGGGGCACGGGAATATATTCAATTTCAAACCCCGGCCTTACAAGAAATTTTCTTTCTATTTCAAGAGGTGCGGGGATATCTATGGCGTGGCATATTTCGCGTATAGCGCGGTTTACTTTTCCTTGAAAGCTTATAGAGTTTTCATTGCCTTCAACAATTTCAAAATTAGGCACGAACCGGAAATGTTCATGCCGCATCCATATGTTCCGAAGTGCTTGATCCTGTGCTAATGCGTCTTCCGGCGTTTCTCTGCGTGCCGGATTTTCATAGTTATAAAACTCCTCAGCCCCATCGGCTGCTGAGGCAAGGTGGATTACGGCGGTATAACGCTCGTCGCAAAGTTGTGTTATGTCATAACCCAGGTCATGCACAATAGAAAGAAAATCTTCAGTGAAGGCCTCGCCGTCCAGTGTTCCGCGATCGGTCAGAATTAATGTATTACTCTCAGAGTATATTCCGGCTATGCGTTCCATTTCGTATTCGGCGTTTATTTGTTGTAAAAGAATTTCTTTTTGGATTTCTCCGGCTGTATTTTTGTCTTTCATCAGTTCGGCAAGGTTTACCCCGGCACTACTTAAGTAAAACGCACGTTCGGGAACAAGAAGAGGTTTTATTCCGAGTTCCGGCAAGCGCTCTAATGCGTGCTCCTGCACTTTGGTTTTACCGGAGCAGGGACCGCCGGTAAGCACAATCTTGGGCGTTGTCATTTCTATCCTCCTTCCGGCTGATATTTTGTTTAATGAACCAAGTATAAATTATCACAATAAAAAATTTTTTACAACATAAGTATGCGATAAAGCAACAGGGGTCCGACCCCTGTTGCTTGATTTAATTCATTACATAATGTTCTATCCCGCTGCATTCTGCTTGACGGCGGGTATATACCCCGCGTTTAGCGTTCTAATTATATGGGATTTTGTTATTAAAAAAGGGCTCCGAGCAGAATTTGTCTGCAAGGAGCCCCTTGTGAGCATAGGTCAGTACCTTCTTTTCCCGCCCAGCCAGTAATCCCTACCTAGTGGAATTGAGTAAGGGTCGAATTCTTCTACTACCTCCTCGGCGCCGAGAAATGATGAACTGAGAATCACCCTGTTTTTTTCGCGTCTCAGGGTGATTTTGTGTGCGTTAGGGTTGGCTTCTTTCACCCTTATGACTTCTCTCGTAATGTTGTCAGCGGGAAGTACTACTGTCAGAACATCGCCATCTTCGAGAACCATTCCCGCCTTAACGCTTCCATTCTCAGCGATGTTGATGTAGCGTGCTGACGCACACGCTGTCGGATATTTTGTTGCCGTCATAGTATTCTCCTGTCTTCGGGTCGGGGGATGTATGGGTTTTGAGCTCATCCCATAACAAGTTGTTATTTTAGGTAAAATTACTATTGCGGCTTAACACCGATGAAAAGACCTCTTCTGTTGTCTGACAAACCCGAGGGATCGAAATAAACCGCTAACCCTGCCGTCCGGAACGCATCTTCGTATTCTTTCTGAGTATAAAGTGCAAGTTCGTGGTTTTCCACGAAATATTCAATATTTTCCGGTTCAGCAACCATGTGGTGCATTTGCAGATAGATTATATTATTCGTGCGCTTTGCTGTGGAAAATCGAGCAATCTTCAGGTCAGGTTTATCTACTACATCTATTCCTATGTGCCCCTCTTTAAATGCGTGCGGCATAATCCACGGTTCTACCAATACAACTCCGCCTGGTTTCAGGTGGCGCGCCATGCAAGTCATTGCAGCGTGTAGTTTTTCGCGATAAAGCAAGTGGCCTATTGAGCTGAACAGGCAGGTAATTACGTCAAACGATTTGCCAAGGTCAAAGTCAGTCATATCTCCGCGGTGGAGAGGAACGCTGCGAAGCCGCCTTCTTGCAACAGCAAGTTGCTCTTCGCTTAAATCAAGCCCTTCAACATTTTCAATGCTCCGGCTGAAGTACTCCAGGTGCAGGCCTGTACCGCAAGCTACATCCAGCAAACTTTCAGGGAAAGAACCGTCCTTATGTTGTTTGTATTGGTGTGCTTGGTGTGCTATGTTAAGCGCCAGTCCACTTTCTCGTTTATAGTTTTTCCTGTTGGTGTATATGGAGTTGTATACGTTTGCTGACTTGTCGTAGCCCAAGAGTATTCCTTTCTGTGAAGTTGATAGCGTGCTTTGATAAGAATAACATAATTTTGCACCTTGTCAATATTAACGGTAGGTGGTCCGGCTCACTCTGCTTATTGATAAACAAAAAATTGTTTACACCTCAATGCATCCATATAAAACCCCGCGACTATATATTAGTCGCGGGGTTTTATATTTAACCAAGAGGTTTATAATTCGCCCGGATAATTTTCTATTTCTTTACTCGTTACCTCTATTTCCTGGGGTTGAAGTTCTGCGGTTGTACCGAAACCGCACTCATTCGGATTTGGATCCACGGTAGATGAACCATCCAATGCATAAACCCGCGTCTCGGCGTGCCAGTGTTCGGCACCACAAGCATCGGGTTCTGCTACAGTGAATTGGTTTGCAGGATATCGTTTGTCCTCTATTATAAGCACGCTGATGTTTCTCGTGGATTGTTCTTCTTCCTCATTATCTTCTTCCGGATCGTCTTCGGATTCGGTATCGGGGCTTTCGCTCTCTTCAATTTCTTCTTCGCCAAAAACCCCTAAATGATCTGAAATATCGGTATCGCCATATTGTGTGCGAGCCGGAACTTCCCTTAAAGCGTGAATGAAGTTTTGGAAGGCAGTAGCTTCTATCTCGTCCTCCCAAACACCGCTATGTTTATCATTACTCCATTCTCCTCGGTCCGCATCCACAGCGTGCCAAAGTTCATGCAAAAGTGCTGCACAAAAATCTTTATTTTCAAGTTCTTCCGCAACTTCTTTTAATTCCTCTAACCTTTCCTTAGATACTTCTGTTTCGGTGTCGCTACCTGTGCCATTGAAAGCCGCATCGTTATTGGACGGGGTGTTGGTCCAATCAGGTCCTTCTGTGATTGTATGCGTATTTTCCGAATCTTCTAATTCATTTATAACATCGCCCACCATACCTTCTGTATCTCTATAATTGTTTATACATTCATTAACATCTTCTCTGAAGTCGGCATCACCCTCTACTTCAATTCGCGCCTCCGCGTTAGGACTAAATAATATCACCCCGGAAAATACCAAAATGGCGGGAATAATCCAATGCCATATAGTATATTTTTTATGATTTATTATATTGCCTCGCATAGTTTATTGTGGGGTTACGGTAAATGTTGCGGTTGCCGGGCTTGTTTTTCCTTCAAAAACATCGGGACAATCAGACGATGAAGGACCGGGATATTCATATACAAGCTCCACCTCATAATCTCCCGGCCTCTCAACATCGTAAAAAGTAGCTTTGCCCCTATCGTTGTCTAAAGCCGTTGTTTTTAGCGCCTGTCCGCCCAGACCTCTGTCAACTGAACTGGCAATTTCTGTGTTTAAATTTTCTCCGGGAGGAAGCGTTGTTAAACTGGCCTCCAACATTTTAGGAAAAGAAGTAATAAAGTAAGAGGCGGCGGATCGTGTTTGTACTTCCTCGCCATTACGTGTGAAGGATACAAATTTTATACTGCCGGCACTCATATCGCTTACACATGTTTCGGCCTCTCCGTCGTTGGTGAGTTGGAGAGTAAGAGTAATTTCTTCACTCTTAGTATATGAGGACTTATCCGGAGAGACATTTAAGTTTACATTATTTGCAGAGGACTGGTTGGAGGCAACAAAAAAAGCTCCGGCCGCAATTATGATTACTGCCAGTAAAATTAATATATGTTTTGGATTCCTGAGCATATATTTAGTATATATTAAAATGTTTTATTCTTGAGCGATCTGTAATTCTTTAATATCCTTAATAAGCTCCGGTAGCTCTTCTTGAGTAAAGTGCCCTCTCTCGCTAAACTTTCTCTGTTTAGCTTGCGGGAGTGCGCTTTTAAATTTTTCAAAATTAGCGGCCGGGACAACCGGGTCATCCTCGCTCCCGTAGAGAAAAATATTTTCGGATTGACTTATAAAGTTTTCAAATTCGCTTGGCAGGGTAAAATCGGCTAAAGAATAATCCGAATGCGCATCGTCATATGCGGGCGCTACAAGAAAAGTCGCCTTTATTTTTTTCGGAAATTTATTTTCTGAAAGATATTTAGCCAAAAATGTTCCTCCCAAAGAATGCCCGATCAATATAACTGACGAATTGAAGTGGGGTATAAATTTTTCAAACCACAATTTCCACTCCAAGTATCTCGCATTGGCTTTGTTCGGCATATTGGGAATAATCACCTCAAAATCTTCGCCTAATTTTTCTCTAAGGTTTCCTTTCCAGTCATTTTTCGGATTTTTGTATTCTTCAAAATCTATTTCTTTGGTTTTTAAAAAATCCAAATATTCTTCATAAGTATTGAAAGCATTCCCGCCGTGTATAACTATAATTTGAGTTTTCATTGTTATTTTTTATTA
>CAYMUG010000008.1:0-15958 GCA_964393575.1 uncultured Candidatus Saccharibacteria bacterium
CGTTTAACGTTAAACGATACGCGCGGCGCCAACGATTAACGCAAGACGTATAAATGTTTTCTAATTTGAGATTTGTTTGTGTCCTTGCCTGTCCCGTTAGCGCGAAGCGTTTTTTCGGGGTATCCTTTTAATTTTTAATTTTTTAATTTTTTATGAGCCGAAGTTCCGGCCTTGTGTCGGAACGAAGGCGAGTAAAAGGGTATGTATTTCAATCTAAAAAAAGCTCCGATATATAAAGCAGTTTTATTCAAACGGTCTTTCCATCCCGGTATTTTGCGGTTTGTAAGGACGACCTTATTTGTTATAGCCACTCTATCACTGCTTTTATACTTTCTCTCGCGGGAGATTGCTTTTAACTTCTCCCTTCCTTATTTAGGGGAATTAGGGTTGAACTTTAATTTGAGTGAGTATTTGCTGTTTTCCTCCTCTGCTTATTCAGGAACTTTAATGATAGCTATTGTTTTTGCTTTCACTCTCGTATTTTTTGAAATTTTTTATAAGTATCATCTGAAAAGCCCGGAGTTAGATGATAGAAACAATCTTGCTGAATATTTGGATTTCGATGCTGCCGTAGTTATGACTTATGCGCAAAAAGTTTCTTCTGCAAGAGGAGAAAAAGAAGTTACCCCCGACAGTTTTGTAAGTGCTATGGCCGACTATCAGCCCGCCGTTAATTTGTTTGTTCGTCTTAGTATACCGGCAAAAAAAGTTCAGGAAGCTCTTAAAAAGAAAACTTCAAAAATTTCTAAGTTTATGGGCATAAACAAGCATAAGCCGCTTTCTCCTGATATGCAAAAGTCAATAGCTGAGGCATATAGTGCCGCGAAGGAACGTAACGACACTCATATTTCTTTAGGAGATATACTCGTCCCCTTATTTTCTACAAGCAAAAATTTTCAAAAACTTTTGGCCGAGCATAACTTAAATAAAGAAGATGTAAAAACTTTAGCTTTGTGGAGAAATAGAATGGAAGAAAAAGTTCAAAATAATAAAAGATTCTGGACTCTTGATAATTTAACCAAAGGCAAGCCGATAGGGGAAGAGTGGGTTTACGGCTACCCGCGTCTTTTAAGCAGATTTTCCCGGGATTTGACCTCCTATCTGAAAGGTGGTTCCAAATCCGAGTTTGAGCTTATAGATAGAAAAGAAGAGATGAAGCGTACGATTAGAGTGCTTTTAAGGGGGAAAAAGAAAAATGTACTTCTTACCGGAGAAGAAGGCGCGGGTAAAAAATCTCTTGTCTACGGCTTAGCTAATAGGATTTTTAGCGGTGATGTGCCCGAGGGGCTTAAACACAAGAAGATTCTTGAGGTAAACGTTAGTGCGGTGCTTTCTTCTTCAACAGAAGGCGCTGAGGTGCAAAACACATTAAGCGGGCTTTTACGCGAGGCTTCCAGCGTCGGAAACGTTGTTCTATTTATGGAAAATCTCCATAACTTTGTTCGCGAACACGAAGGCATAGGTGCAAGTGATATTTCACAGATATTGCTTCCGCACCTTAATTCTTCCCGTATTCAGATTATAGCTACAACAAATCCAGTTGATTTTCATAGTTATATTTCTACCCGTGGAGATCTTTTGGCTACTTTTGAGAAAATAGATGTAAATGAGCTTCCACGAAAAGATGTTATGTATATATTGGAAAATTTTGCAATGCGTGCTGAGAGAAAACACAACTTATTTTTCACTTATCAGGCGCTAAAAGCAGCTTATGATGATTCAGAAAAGTTTATACAAGACATACCTTTTCCGGAAAGCTCACTTAGCTTACTCGGTGAAACAGTAAGTTACGTTAAAGGCAAAGGAAAGAATGTAGTTGTCGGACAGGACGTGCACGAGGTAGTTAAAAGAAAAACTTCAGTTCCTATAGGGGATATTGAAGAGACGGAGAAAGAGAAACTCATTAATCTTGAAGATGAGATGCACAAAGAAATAGTGGATCAGAACGTGGCTGTAAATACAGTAGCCCGCGCTGTTCAAAGATTGAGAGCCGGCATAAGCAGAGAAAATAAACCGGCGGGCGTGTTTTTGTTTGTAGGTCCTACCGGTGTAGGTAAGACCCTTACGGCGAAGGTGCTTGCCGATAAACAATTCGGATCGCGTGAAAATATGGTGCGACTCGATATGTCCGAGTATCAGACAAAAAAAGGAGTAAGGCGTCTTTTAGGATCTGAGACGGAAGAAAAAACAGGCGAACTCGTAAGCGCTGTTAAAGATAAACCATTTTCAGTTATTTTATTGGATGAGTTCGAAAAAGCTCACGCTGACATTCTGAATGTATTTCTGCGGATTTTTGACGAGGGAACTATGGAAGATGTGTTTGGGAGAGAAGTTAACTTCCAGAATAATATTATAATTGCCACAAGCAATGCCGGTGCCCGTAAAATAAGAAATATGGTGCAGGAAGGTAAAGATCCGTCACAAGAAAAATCCCGTCTTATAGATATGTTTATCAATGAAGGTTACTTCAAGCCGGAGCTCTTGAACCGCTTTGACGAAATAGTTATATTCCGTCCTCTCAGTGAAAAAGATATACGCCATATAGCAAAAATATTAGTTGATAATATGGTCGCGCGCCTTGAGGAAAAAGGATACTACTTCAAGCCCACAAAAGAAGTTGTAGATTATATAGCTGAGGTAGGGTTTAACCCGCAGTTCGGGGCACGTCCCATGAACCGGGCTATTCAGGATAACCTTGAGAGTTTAATCGCGCGTAAAATACTGGAAGAAAAAGTAGAAAAAGGAAAAAGATTTACTATAAGCGTAGAGGAAATAAAAAATTTCAAAAAAGAAACCAAGTAATATTTCTTGTGGAAAAAAGATTATATATAGAATTGTAATAAAAGGTACAATGTAAGTAACTATGCCTTTTCTTAAAGGTCCTTACAAAAAAACATATGTTTTAGTCATAACAGGTATTGCCCTGAGTTTTTTTGCTTTTGCGGGATGGACGCAGGCGGGATCAACAGACCATCTTTTTGGATGGGCATGGAGTGAAAATATAGGATGGGTCAGTTTTAATTGTACAAATGAAAATACATGCGATAGCGTTGACTACGGAACAGATATAGAAAATTCCGGCGACCGTGCTTTTTCAGGGCAGGCGTGGAGTGAAAATATAGGATGGATCAGTTTTGAACGCAGTGAAACCGGCGCTCCTCCGGAGGCAGACCCTGTAAATAACGGCAACTGCGATAATTGTATCGCGTGGCTCGACACCTCCGCAGATCCTACCGAGGCACGAGGATGGGCACGCGCTCTCGCGGGCGCGGACGATCCCGGCGACGGTTGGGACGGGTGGATCAGGTTGGACAGTGACGCAGGAGGATATGAAGGAGTTAATTTAAACAAAAACCCGGACCCTGATGAGTTTGAAGGTTGGGCATGGGGTGACGAGGTAGTTGGATGGATTAGTTTGAATAGTAATAATATCGGAAACGGTAATGATTATAGCGTAAATTACAATCGTGAACCCGAGGTTGTTAGTATAGACGACGTTAGTTTTTCAAAAGGCGCAGTCCCTCAGTGTCTATCTTATGAATTGATTGAGTGGACTTATGAAGATGAAGAAAATGATCCACAGAGTGCGTATCGTGTTCAGGCGGACACAAATTCGGATTTCTCTTCTCCTGAGTACGATTCCGGTAAAGTAAACTCTTCGGCCAAACAGCACCGGACTCAGGTAACCACAGCCGCGAGCGGATTGAATTTTAACACAAATTATTATTGGAGAGTTAAGGTGTGGGATGAGTTAGACGGTGATTCCGATTGGAAAGAGTATGATAATAATCCTGACCGTACTTCTTTGCATCCCTACACAGGTGCGGACTTCAGTTGGGAGCCGCCGGGTCCTTTCGCAAGAGAAGAGAGTGTTGACTTCACTCATGAGTCAACAGAACCGGAAAAAGATGTTGATATAAATTACCACTGGACATTTGAAGACGGTAATCCTGCTACCTCCAATGACCGGCACCCTGAAGGTATAATTTTTGAGGAGCAGGGCGATAAAGAAGTACTCCTTGAGGTTTATGATCCTACTCTGGATTCCGACCCCGAATCAGGCAACGGGGAGTGCAACTATGCTCAAAATGTAGATGTCCAATTGCCTCCTCCGGAATACAGAGAGGTGCCCCCGACAAGCTTTTTAGAGAGAACATTTTCTGTTATGCACAGCGCACTTAATTTCGCAATAGGTTACCTGAATTCTTTGTTTGTTTAATATATATAATATAAACAGGAAAATATTTTCAATTGTTAGGGTGCTATCCGTATACCGCATATACCGTGAAAATTTGCTTCCGAAGCATTTTATAATCATTTAATAATATCAAAAAAGCGTTTCAAAAGCGTTTCATTTGCAATGAAACGCTTTTTTAATTATTATTTTTGCAATGACTTCAGAAAAAACAACAGGTCAAACAGGAGAAGATGTTGCTGTAAAATATTTAAAAAAACAAAGGTGCAAAATTATTGCGCGCAACTATACAAAACCCTGGGGCGAGGTAGATATTATAGCAAAAAAGAAAAAGAAGCTGATCTTTGTGGAGGTAAAAGCGCAAACATCAGAAATTTCCGGAGATTTTCGTCCCGAGGAGCATTTTACCGAAGATAAAAAAGAAAAACTAATAAGGGCGTGCCACAGTTTTATGCTGGAGAAAGGATATACAGATAAAACTGAATACCGCATAGATCTGGCGGCGGTGGAGCTGAACTACAAAACGAAGAATGCCAGGGTAAGATATTACAGAAACGCGGTTGCTTAAATGTTAATTTTAAGGTAAAAACAGGGTAGCCGCATATGCCACGGAAAGGAGTGCTGTTATGGGAGCTAAAATAGGAGAATGGCGGAATCTTCCGGGGCCTAAGTCCGCGGAACTTACCGCGAAAAGGAAGCAATACGGATTAAGTGCTGTGCATAGTGATGAGATAGTTTTGGGAACTCGCGGTTTTGACGGGGCAACAGTTGAGGATGCCGACGGCAATAAGTATCTGGACTTTTTTGCCGGAGCCGGCGTAAGCAATTTAGGCCACGGCGCAGAGGAAATTAAGAAGTTAATTTACGGTCAGATTTGGAGAGGAGCATGGCAGTATGACGAGAGTGTGTTTTCCAATGAGTCGGCAGTTTCGTTAAGAGAGCGGCTTGCCAAAGCGATGTCCGAAGGAATTCCTTATAAAGTCGGTTTTAAAAATTCCGGCGCTGAGGCAATAGAGCTTGCGCTTAAGCTTTGCATCAACAGGAATGCCGAGAGAAAGTACTTTATTAATTTTTCCGGTTCTTTTCACGGCCGTACATTAGGCGCGCTGAGCGTATCTTCAAGCAAGAAGATACATAAACTCGGTTTTCCCCGTGTTGTTGATGTAATTTCGGCGGAGTTTCCCTTCCGCGATAACTTTGACGATTTTTTGAAAACGATAGAAAATGCCGCAGTTTCTCCGCGTGAGATTAACGCTGTTTTCATTGAACTTATACAGGGAGAGGGCGGAGTTAATATAGCGGATAGCAGCGCGGTACATAAAATTTATAATTGGGCAAAAAGAAACGGCATTTTGTTTGTCGTGGATGAAATACAGACAGGGTTTGGGCGCACCGGTACACTCTTTGCCTATGAACACTACGGAATTGTGCCCGATATTGTTGCAGCTGCTAAAGCTATAAGCGGAGGCGCTGTGCCCGCGGGTGCGGTTATCGCCAGAGATGATCTTGATTTTAATGAGCTTGGCCGCGATGGAAGCACTAACGCCGCCAATATGCTTGCGTGCGAAGCAATGCACGGAGTTCTTAATTTTTTTGAAGAAAACCCCGATATTTATAAAGAAACACAGGAAAAGGGAAACTACTTGCGCGAAAAACTTGATGAATATTCGAATACTCTTTCTTCCTTCTCTTCAATTGGTAATACTGCGCGTATCCGGGATGTCCGGGGCTTAGGGTTGATGTGTGCCGTGGATACCCGGATTGTGTTCAGCCGAAAAGGCGATAGCGAAAATTTCAGGGACGATGTAAAAAATGAGTGCCTTCGTCGCGGTCTCATTGTTGCTACTGCCGGACCCGCAGGTATCAGATTAACTCCGCCTTTGGTTGTGTCATATGAAGAAATTGACACCGCGATAGAGATAATTAAAGATGCGTTTGAGGTAGTAGCTGTTAATTATGGGGTATAATAAATAACAGCTTGACGCTGCTGTTAACTTTATGCTATTATGTTCTTATAGATAATAGAGTCCGTTATAAAACGGGCTCTTTAATTTAAGCTCGCTTCGCTCGCTTTATAATAATGCGAATATCATGAATTGTATGACACGAATGCCTGCCCGCCGCCTCGCTTTTGCAGGCAGGCATGCGAATGCCGCGAATTAAACCAAAAACAATTCGTATCATTCGCATAAAAATTAGCATCATTCGCATTATTACTTTATGAGCGAACATAGTGAGCGAACAAAACCATGATTGACTTAAAAAATTTTGCCTCAGCCATTGCCCAAATAGAGGAGGAGAAAGGAATAAAAGGAGATAAGATTCTGGAAACGGTGAATATGGCAATTGCCGCTGCCTATAAAAAAGATTATGGCGAAAAAGGGCAAGTTATAAAAGCTAACCTGGATCCTGAGACAGGGAAATTTGATTTGTGGCAGGAAAAAGTTGTTGTAGATGAAACAATGCTAAAAAGCGAAGAAGAGGTAGAAGAAGAGAGGAAATTAAGAGAAGAAGGCAAGGAACCGGAAGAAAAGGAGGGGGAGCCGAAAAAGTTCAGATTTAATGAGGTGAAACATATAATGTTAGATGAAGCTAAAAAATATGACCCCAATATTCAGCCCGGAGGAATTTTGAAATTTGACGTTGAGGTGCATGAAGAATTCGGAAGGATTGCCGCGCAAACAGCGAAACAGGTAATCGTGCAGAGGATACGTGAAGCAGAAAGAAACGCGGTTTATGATGACTTTTCGGATAAAATAGATTCTATCGTAAGTGGTGTTGTGCAACGAGTTGAAGGAAATAGTGTATTTTTTGACCTTGGAAAAACTACCGGTATTATGCTGGCAAAAGATAAAATTCCAGGAGAAAGATACAAGCCGGGACAAAGAATGCGACTTTATTTACTGTCTATAGAACAAACCTCCAAGGGTCCGCAGCTTTATTTGTCGCGCGCCCATCCTAAAATGCTTTCCCGTCTTTTTGCGCTTGAAGTTCCCGAGATAAGTTCGGGTACGGTGGAAGTAAAATCTGTTGCACGTGAGCCCGGATCGAGAAGCAAAATTGCTGTATATTCTGAAGATGAAAGCATAGATCCTATAGGTTCCTGTGTAGGACAGAGAGGAACCAGAGTTTCAGCAGTAATACAGGAACTGGGAGGAGAAAAAATAGATATTACAGAGTGGAAAGAAGAATCCGAAGAATATATAGCTAACGCTTTAGGTCCTGCCAAAGTGTTGGATATTGAAATAGAAGGCAGCAGAGCAAAGGTTATTGTCTCTGAAGACCAGCTCTCTTTAGCAATAGGGAAAGACGGACAAAATGTTCGTTTGGCAGCTATGCTGACAGGGTGGAAGATTGATGTTATTAGTAAAGAGACAGGAGAAGTGGAAGAAAGCTCTGAGGAAGATGTTTCTAAAGAAAAGAATACTCCCAAAGAAGAATCATCAGAAGAAAGTACCGGCGGGGAAACGGATCAAGAAGAAGTCGCTGAGAAACAGGAAGGAGCCGAGGAAGGGGAAGATAAATAGTAATACCTATGTTGGTAATTTTTACATCTTTAGCTGTTTCTCTACTGCTGGTTCTGTTCTCTCTGTATTCTTATTCGCGGGAGATCGTGACACAGGAAGATGCGGTTAAGGTGTACTCTTTTTTTAATAAAGGGTATAACCGGCTTTTTTCTGAATTAAAAAGGTTTTTTCTGCCCGTTGGGGGGATGTTTGCGGTTTTAGGATTAGTGCAGGGTGTCTTTCACTTATGGAGCTTTCGGGCCGGACTTGCCTTATTTTTGGGCGCTGTCTTTTCTTTTGTTGTTATAGGGTTCGGCAGTTTATTTACAGCAAAAGTTTTCTCTAAAACAGCTCACAAAACAGATCAGGGACTTATAGATACGTTTTATAGCACTCTTTGGAGCGGTAATATAGCCGGAATATTTTTTATTTCATCAGGTATAGCGGCACTAAATGTGCTCTTTATTATTTTACGCGATCCAAGGGGCGGCATTGAGGCCGGAACATTGGTCTCTTTTGTTTTAGGAGTTGTTTCTGTTTTATATCTTTTGAAGCATTTATTGAAAACCGAGGACGGAGATGCAATCGGTATTCGTGATACAGTTTTATACTTTGTCGGATTGTATGGAAATACAACAATGGCTGTATTAGCAGGTATTGTTGTTACTTCTTTGGTATTTCCGGAATCATCAGGAGTGGTGGTATTACCCATTTTGTTAGTCGCTGTGGCTTTAATCGCTGTCTCAGCTGCGGTTAAACTCATCAAGATCGGCTCTACTACGAATTTAAAACGCAATTACGCCTTTGTGTTTGTGGGATCTGTTTTGTTAACCTCTATATTAAGTTTTCCTTTATTCGTTTGGATTTTAAGAGATGCCGTACATGTTTCCTTTATAAATCTTTGGCTTACTGCTGTTTTGGGTTATGCAGCTGTTTATGTAATAGGGAATATCAAAAATCTTACACTACCTTTATTTTTTCTGTTTATTAGCTTGAGTATCGGGTTATCTCTGTATTTAGGGGGTTTGTACGGATTTACGGTGTTTGTTATAGCATTTATTTCTTTTTCCGGCTTGTTTTCCGCCGTTAAGTCTCTTTCAGGTGTTACCGCGGGTGTGTACAAGGCAAGAGAGGATATAGATTTAGAAGAAGAGCGGATCAGGGTTTTAGAAAAGCTTCAACTGTTAAAGAATACGTATAACGACAGGTTGAAAACTTATATGTTTTTGAGCTCTTCTTTAGTTTTAGTACTCTTGTACCTTGTGTACACAAGAGAGGCTGCAACTACCGGTGCAAGTATTACAGGTGGTTTTGGGGGGTTGTTTCTGGGATTCGCGCTCGTGGCTCTACATAGCGCTATAAATGTTCGTATGGTATACAGCACTGTATTATATGCGATTATTTTAGTTGCCTTTGTGGGAGCCGCCTATTTTGTTAATATAGAGCTATACAGTAGTATTTTTGCGGGCATCGTTTTATACGTTATAGCCGCAGGGGCGCCCGGCATATATGAAAATCTTTCTGTAAAAATACATAGAACAGAAGATGATACCGATCAACTTGACACACATAATAGTTTTCATTACAGTGGTATAGTTGATGAAACAGAAATTTCGTTTGCTAAAATAGCAACACTTATTTCACTCTTAGTTTTACCCTTACTAATTTAACAATTTAACAATTTAATAATTATGGATGTACAAATTCAAGATTTAGAAAAATCTCAAAAAGAAATCAATTTCTCTCTTACTCCGGAAGATATGGCTTCGTACTTGGATAACGCAGCTTCTAAGCTTGCCCAAAGTATGAATATAAAAGGTTTCAGGGAAGGGGGTGATATACCTCGTAATGTTGTAGAAAATAGCGTAGGAAAAGAGAAGGTGTGGCAGGAAGCTTTACCGGAAGCCATAGAGGAAAACTACTGGAAAACTATTGAGGAAAAGGACATAAAAGCCATAGGCAGGCCCGAAGTTAACGTAACAAAAATGGTGCCCGGAAGTGAGTTGGAGTTTAAAGCAATAGTTCCTGTGCTGCCTGAGGATATTCAACTCCCCGATTATAAAGAGATTGCAAAACAGGTTTTCCAAAACGAAAAGCAGGAGGTGAAGGTTGAGGAAAAAGATATGGAAGAAGCCATAAACTGGCTGCGCAAGACAAAAGCTCAAAAAAGCGAAGAAAGCACACAAGAGAATGGTTCTGATACAGATTCAGAAACAGAAGGCGGCTCAACAAATGAAGAGGAAAATTTACCTGAGTTAAACGATGAGTTTGCCAAAAGCGTAGGCGATTTTAATAATGTAGAAGAATTAAAAGAAAATATTCGGGAAGGCCTGCTTCAGGAAAAAGAACAACAGGAAAATCAGCGCTTGAGGTTAAAGGTTATTGAAGAGATAAGAAACAACACCGATATAAATGTGCCTGATTCGCTGATCCAACAAGAAATAGAAAAAATGAAGCAGGAATTCAGCCAACAGGTTGAACAAGCGGGAATGAATATGGAAGATTATTTGCAAAAAGCGGGTAAGACGGAAGAAGACCTTAAAGAGGACTGGAAAGATAAAGCTGAAGATCGGGTTGCCTCAGCAATTTTACTGCGCTTGATAGCCGACAAAGAAAATATAAAACCTTCAGAAGAAGAAATAGAGGAAGAAGCTAATAAATACCTGGAGCAATTCGGCAATCCCGAAGAAGCTCAAAAAAACATTAGCCCCGAGCAGATAAAATCGTATGTTAGTGGTATAATGAGAAATGAAAAGGTATTTGAATTGCTTGAAGGTAGTTCAAAATAATCTTCAATTATCAATTTACATTTCAATTAGCCAATTATCAATTTGAACATTAGTTCATTGGTTATTGATTGAAAATTGGTTAATTTAGCTAAGCAAATATGAACTTAATTCCAACAGTCATTGAAAAATCTCAGTACGGCGAAAGAGCTTACGATATTTACTCACGTTTACTTAAGGAGAATATAGTTTTTGTCGGAGGACCTATTACAGACGCGGTAGCTAATACTGTTATTGCCCAACTTTTGTTTTTAGACAGCCAAAATTCCGGCAAAGATATACAACTATATATTAACAGCCCCGGAGGAAGTGTTACTGCGGGACTCGCGGTATATGACACTATTCAGCATGTTAAAAATGATGTGAGCACAATATGCGTGGGAATGGCTGCTTCTATGGCTGCTGTTTTGCTTGCTTCGGGCACGAAAGGCAAGCGCAGTGCTTTGCCTAACTCAGAGATGCTTTTGCATCAGGTTATGGGAGGCGCTGAGGGGCAAGCTGTTGAGATTGAAATTTCTGCACGTCATATAATGAATATGAAAAAACGGCTGAATAAAATTTTAGCAAACCATACAGGCCAAAAACTGAGCACTATTGAAAAAGATACAGACAGAGATTTTTATCTTACTCCGGACGAGGCCCAAAAATATGGGTTAATAGATAAAATTATTAAGCCGAAATCTTAATAATCGCAATGATAGCAAAAATAAAAGCGCGGCTAAGCCGCGCTTTTATTTTTGGAAGTATGGTTATAGTAAAATGACGGGAAAACTATTGATTTTAAATCAATGGTTTTCCCGTCATTTCTGAAGGTTGTTGAAGCCCCATTAGTTTAAGTACAGTCGGCGCAACATCAGCTAAAACACCTTTAGCTTTTTGTTGGTGCAATAATTCTCTGTTTGTGGTTTTATAATCCGGATGCACTAAATAAAAAGGTACCGGATTGGTGGAATGTTTTGTTTTTATTCTCCCGGTTTTCTTTTCACGCACCTCTTCCGCATTGCCGTGGTCACTGGTAATACATAGGTAAAGATTATCGTATTTTTGCGTTAATTCCATTAAGCTTGTCATATTGGCGTCTATAGTTTCAACGCCCTTTTTAACAGCTTCAATATTACCTGTATGTGCAAGAAGGTCAGCATTGGCGTAATTTGCTACAATGAAATTGTATTTTTCTATATTTTCAAAGATATGTTGGGTTATATTATACGCCTGCATTTCGGGGTGTTTATCATAATTAGGTGTTCCTCTGGACGTAAAAAGCTTTCTATCCTCTTCCGGAAAAGGTCTCTCCTTTTGTCCGTTAAAAAAGTATGTTGTATGTGCATATTTTTCACTTTCCGCTATGTGCAGTTGCTTTAATTCTGCATCAGATATAACTTTTGCAAGCGGGGAGTTTATTTCCGGAGGCGAAAACGCTACTTCTATAGGAAGCCCTTCCTCGTATTTTGTCATACCTACAAAGTATAAATTTGAGATTTTTTCTCTGGGGAATTCGGCAAACTTTTCGTCGCTTTCTACAAAAGCTTTTGTAAGCTGTCGCGCGCTATCTTCGCGGAAGTTAAAAAAGATAACAGCATCTCCTTCTTTGATAACTCCCTGCGGCTCGTTGTTTTTATATATTGCTGCTGGTTCTATGTCTAAGTCGGTCATACCTTTTTTGTATGATTCTTCCAGGTATCGCACAGGATCTTCTATTTTATGGCCCTCAGCTTCGGTTAAAAGATTATATGCTTTTTGGGTTAAATCCCAGTGGTTGTTTCTATCCATAGCATAAGCCCTTCCCATTATAGTACCTATTCTGCCGACACCCTGTTTTTTTAATCGAAGCTGCAGGTTTTCTATCAAAGAAGCTGCCTCTTTTTCGTAAGCGTCTTTACCATCAGTAAATACATGCAAAACAACGTTTTCTATACTATTTTTTTCGGCCAAGTCCAGGAGTGCGTACAAGTGATCTATGTAACTGTGTACGTTGCCCGAAGAAAACATACCCATTAGGTGAAGTGTGGAATTATTTCTTTTTACAAAGTTCGTTGCCCCTTTTAATGCTTTGTTTTTAAAAAAAGACCCGTCTCTTATGGCCGAGATTATACGGGGCAAATATTGGTAAATTATTTTGCCGGCACCTAAATTTAGATGACCTGTTTCACTATTTCCCGCCTGTTCCCATGGAAGCCCCACAGCAATACCCGAACTCTGCAAGGGTAGGGCAAAATAGTATCTTTCAAACGATTCAATAGTCGGCGTGTTAACCATACTTATGGCGTTTCTTTTACCCCTCGGAGCAACCCCCCAGCCGTCTAATATTGCTAAAATTACTTTAGGTGATCCTTTAGGCATATGCTTTATAATAACATACTACGCATACCCATTATCAAACTGAATAACAGAATAACATAGTTTTGCTTGTCCCGCACCTTTCCGTAGGAATAGATGCGGGGTTAACCTTCGGCTTACAAACCACTACAACAATGACAATGACTATTACACTGCGCTCGCTGCGCGAGCGCAGTGGTTATCGCGATAACGTCATTGTCATTGTCATTGTCATTGTCATCGTGGTTTTATGTCATCTGTCATTAATCAATGCCGATTTAATTGACTAAATGCTTATTTTTTGGTACTCTTTATTTACAATGGCAATACTTACAACTAAAAAAACTTATTATTATGGAAATAGAATATATCGGAGTGAGTGTTTTTGCCTTGATAGTTGGAATAGTAGTTGGATACTTAGCACGTCAAGCTTTAGCAAGGAAACAGGAAGGAACAGCTGAAGCCAAAATTAATAAAGTAATTTCAGAAGCTAAAGAAAATGCAAAAAACATTACTGAACAAGCAAAACAACGAGCCGAGGAGATTACAGAAGAAGCAAAAAAAGAAGAAAAGGAAAAACACTCAAACCTTCTTAAAATGGAAAAACGTTTACTGTCCAAAGAGGAGGAGTTAGAGCGAAAAAGCTCTAAGTTGCGTAAAAAAAACAGAGAACTCAAAAACAAAGCAGAGGATATTGAAAGTAAATTTGCTGAAGCAGAAAACCTGAAAGAAAAGCAGACCCATGAGCTGGAAAAGATTTCTAAAATGTCTTCCGAAGAAGCACGAGAGCAGCTTTTCAAAAACATTGAGACAGAGTATGACAAAGAGCTGCATGAAAGAATGCAAAAACTTGAAGAGTTTGCCAGAGACGAATTGGATAAAAAAGCCCAAAATATTCTGGTTTATTCTCTGCAAAGATATGCATCTTCTCAGGCGCAGGAGGTCTCTACTACAGCCGTGACCCTGCCCAGCGATGATATAAAAGGTCGGATTATTGGAAAAGAAGGAAGGAATATACGAACGCTTGAAACGTTAACAGGAGTTGAACTTATTGTAGATGATACGCCCGAAACAATAGTAGTTTCCGGATTTGACCCCGTACGCAGGCATATAGCAAAAATTACTCTGGATAAGTTGATCGCGGACGGCAGGATACAACCGGCTCGCATTGAAGACGCTGTAGCTAAAGCTAAAGAAGAAATCAATGAAAAAATAAAAGAAGCAGGAGAAGCTGCTATTTACGATGCCGGTGTAGTAGGATTAGACCCGAAGCTTATATGGCTTTTAGGTAGACTGCGTTTTCGTACAAGTTATGGGCAAAATGTTCTCATGCACTCGCTTGAAGTAGCACACTTATCAGGAGCTCTTGCCGCGGAAGTAGGCGGTGACATCAATACAAGCAAAAAAGGAGGCTTGCTTCACGATATAGGAAAAGCTGTGGACCATGAAATAGAAGGGTCTCATGTTGAGATAGGAGTAAAACTGCTTGAAAAATACGGAATAAGCAAGGAAGTTATTGATGCAATGAAGTCCCACCACGAAGAATATCCTTATGAAACTCTTGAATCCCGTATAGTGCAAGCCGCTGATGCTATAAGTGCATCACGACCCGGCGCAAGGAAGGATACTGTAGAAAACTACTTACAACGCTTAAGTGAACTTGAAAATGTTGCCTCGTCTTTTGAGGGAGTTGAAAAAAGTTATGCGATACAAGCCGGAAGAGAGGTGAGAGTATTTGCTGAACCGGGTAAGATTAGCGATGTAGATGCCAAAAAACTTGCCCGCAATATAGCTAATCGCATACAAGAGGAACTACAATATCCCGGCGATATTAAAGTTACTCTTATCAGAGAAACCCGTATAGTAGAGTATGCACGATAAGTACAACACAATAGGGGTTTAACCCCTATTGTGTTGTGCAAAAGTCCAATAAACAAACCAAAACCCCGCAAATGCGGGGTTTTGGTTTGGCAGGGAATGTTGTTGTAGGATTTTAGTTTTCTACAACAACAAACGTCTTGGTTGAGGTGCCTGTATTGCCTGCCTCGTCATAGGCCTTTGTTTCTATAATGTGTTCACCGTTAGCAACAGTGGTGCTATCCCAAGTGAATGAGAAGAGAGATGAGGTTTTTGTGGCGACAACAGTGCCATCTACAAGGAGCTCTACCTTTGCGACATCACGATCGTCAGACGCGGAAGCCGATATAGTAATATTGCCCTGGCCGTGCATTCTGGTCTTTGATGTGGGCGGAGTTGTATCTGCCTCCTGTGTTGTAAATGTATGGTCTGAACTTACCGCCTCGTTTCCAGATGAATCTTCAGAGCGGACTCTGTAGTGGTAGGTGGTGCCTGCCTGAAGCTCAAACAAGTCAATGGAGTGGCTTGTGTTGCCTTCATCCACTATTGGGGTGAGGCTTCCGTAGCTTGTATCCGTGCCGAATTCCACCTGTGCTGTTGCCGGTTCATCTGTGTCCCAGATTATTGTAGCTGAGGACTCTGTTATGTTTGATGCCTGGATATTGGAGAGAGTGGGGGGAGTTGTATCTGCCTCCTGGACGGTTACTGTCTCGTCCATTGAGTTGTTTGTTTCATCACTTTCTGTGATGCGGTCCACATCATCCACAGTAGCTGTAACTATGTGATCGCCTGCTGTAGCTGAATTCCAGAATCTGTCATCGTCAGGTCCTCCGTCCGCGGTTACAGTAATTGATTCTCCGGGATCAAGGGATGAGGTGTCACTTGAAGACCAGGATACCTGGGTGTCGTCCACTTCAAAGTTTACTCCGTGTACGGTTCCGTCGGGAGTGGATGCGCCTCCCTGGTTTTTTATAGTAGCTGAAAATGTAACGTCATCGCCTTCTTCAGGGTTTGTCGGAGACCAGGAAATATCCGTTGTAATTAGGTCGGGCTGGTCCGAGGTCCATGCGGGGTCAGCAGAATCTGAACTTGTTGTAGAGCCCAGGGTTCCGTCTCTTCCGTTGCCCGAAGAGTCACCTGCTGTCTGCCCCGTTCCTTCGTTGAGATTGTAGTAGGCAAAGAGTCCCGTTTCTCCTCCGGTTAACTCTGAATTCATTGAGTTCTGAAGTTGGGTTTGAGTTCTTGCCGCATTCCAAACTCTCACCTCATCTATTTTTCCGTCCCAGAAGTTGGATGAG
>CAYMUG010000008.1:16058-28194 GCA_964393575.1 uncultured Candidatus Saccharibacteria bacterium
ACGGGCATCGTTTTCAGAGGTACTTCTTCTTTTTATCCATGCCTCAATGGTGAGGGCGGCACCGGATACGTCCGGAGTACCCAAATCTACAAGATCGTCTGACCCGTCAAAGTCAAGAAATGTTCCTCCGGGTAGAGAGGGTGATGCCTCCTGTGTTGTAAATGTATGGTCCGAGCTCAACGCCTCATTGCCTGACGCATCCTCGGAGCGGACCCTGTAGTGGTAGGTAGTACTCGCATTAAGTTCAAAAAGGTTGATAGAGTGGCTTGTGTTGCCTTCATCCACTATTGGGGTGAGGCTTCCGTAGCTTGTATCCGTGCCGAATTCCACCTGTGCTGTTGCCGGTTCATCTGTATTCCAGGATATTTTAGCTGAAGAATCCGTGACATCTGAGGCCTGGATGTTGGAGAGGGAAGGAGGAGTTGTGTCGGGAGAGTCTGTGGTGAATGTGTGTTCTGAGCTGATGGCTTCGTTGCCCGCGGAGTCGGTGGAATGAACCCGATAATGGTAGGTAGTTCCTGAATCAAGACCGGAAAGGTCAATAGCGTGTTCCTCCACCATATCTTCTACAAGAGGAGTTGTATTGGGGCAGGGGCAGGAATCCGTGCCGAATTCTACCTGGGAGTCGGAAGGTTCATCCGTGAGCCAGGATATTGTGGCCGAAGTTTCTGTTACATTTGATTCCTGCACGTCTGTTATTTGGGGTGCTGTTGTATCGGAAGTGTCGGATTCAACCCAGGTAGGGTCAGCGGAATCTGAACTTGTTGTAGAGCCCAGGGTTCCGTCGTTTCCATTACCCGAAGAGTCACCTGCTGTTTGGCCTGTTCCTTCGTTGAGTTTATAGTAGGCCATCAATCCACTGGTACCTTCCGAGAGCTCAACATTCATGTTGTCCTGAATTGCTTGCTGGGATTGTGCCGCATTCCAAACTCTCACCTCATCTATTTTTCCGTCCCAGAAGTTGGATGAGTCAGGGTTTGCTCCTATCCATGCCTCTACGGAACTGTCTGTGTCTATGTCTCCTGTCTTGGAAGTACTTCCCACAAGGGTTCCGTCTTTGTAAACCTTCATTTCACTTCCGTCGTATGTTGCGGCAACGTGAGTCCAGGCATCGGTAGAAATTGCCGCGTCAGAGGTGTCATCTGCTATTAGGGTTTTTGTGGATCCACCTGTTTTTAGACGGAATCTCGGAACAATGTTTCCTGACGAGGTGTTACCACTGGTGCTAAGCATCCAGTAATGCTTATTGTTAGCAGTACCTGTGGATTTAGAAAGAATACGGGCATCGTTTTCAGAGGTACTTCTTCTTTTTATCCATGCCTCAATGGTGAGGTCCTGGTTATCGCCGTCGGAATTATTGGGCGTTATATCCAGACCGCCTAAGTCAACCCTATCGTCTGAGCCGTCAAAGTCAAGATGCACACTCCGATCTTCCGGTGTCGTGTTGTCTGTATCGTTGGATACATCCACCGATATTTCGTTTGAAGAGCCGATGTTCCCGGCATCATCATGCGCGCGCACTTTTAGTGTATGTTTGCCGTTTGAGTAGTTGGTAGTATCCCAGCTGAAGGAATAGGGGGAAGTGGTATCTGTGCTTACTACACTTCCGTCTATCAGAAATTCTACTTTGGCGACCCCTGTGTCATCTGACGCAGAGGCGGTAACATCAACGGTACTTGAAACCGTATCGCCGTCTGAGGGAGAGTCAATACTGGCTGTTGGTTCGGTAGTATCTTCATCTCCCCCGGTGTCGTAGAAGGCGGAGATTGTAGTTACATTGCCATTTTCATCAATCTTGAAGGCAGTCCCGTCTTCACGCTGAACGCGTACTCGGAATCCGGAAGCTGTACTTACCAGATCAAAATCAGACGACTCAAGCCCGCAATTAACAAAGTCAAGGAGTCCTCCATTTTTATCTTTTTCGTCGACGGTCACGCTCGGAAAATTGCAATTTTTGTAAAGAATAGGTATATCAGAGGCAAGACTGTGCTTGGTAATTAAAAGTCGAGCTTCGGATTGAATATTCTCAAAAGCCATACCATATCCGTCCTCCCTGTCCGTATTAGAAGGTAAAGCGTGTTGCACAATGCTAGTAGGGTTGTCGAAAAGATCGCTGTTTGAATATTCGTACGAGTTAAGGTACGCGCCGTGGGAGATGCCTTCGCCCGCGTTGCGGTACCCTACATAATCGTTCACAACATGGTCGTTGGAGTCGTTTTGCCACACGGAAAGTCCGCTGTCTCGGTTGTTATGAGCGATATTGCCTTCAGAGAAATCCCAAACGTTGTTTTTTTGCTGATTAGCTTTAGAGGGCCAATGAAATCCGCCTGCATTTACTTTTTCCCCCTGATTGCCGACAACTACCGAATTTCGTATGGTAAGGTTTTGGCCTGCACCCAATGTAAATCCATCAAGAGAATAACCGCGGAAGGAAGGATCATTCCTTACGAAAGCGGCTATAGTATTGTCCCATACTAAGTCGTGGGTGTTATTTGAGGTATCGTTCTTGTCTGATGGCGAATCCCACCAGTATGCGTTTTCCCATATGTTAAAGGCAACTGTATCTTCCATAGTGATGCCGTGAGAGCCGTGGGGAACATAAGCGTGAGAACCGCCGTTTCTCACTACTGTACCTTTTACAATGGACCCGCGTGAGCCGTCGCCTGAATGATGAAAATGGACAGGGTAGCGCCCCAGAACGTTTTCTGTATAACTTCCGTCACTCTGCCGCGGACCCATATGTCTAACCTGAATGTATTTAAGGGTTTGCGCAACAGAGGAAAGAATTTGTATATGCGCGCGTCCGTTGTTTTCAGGATCGGCTGAGCCGTCTCCTGTTCCTTCAACGCGAACGTTACGCGTTAAGTTCATAACTTCAGCTGTATAAGTTTTGCCGGTATTAGGACTGGTTGCCGAAGGGTGCGGGTGGTCTAAAGAGTTATCCAGAGTGATAGTATTGCCGTCTATCGCGGTAATACTTCTAACCGAAAATCCTGCCCCGGTCCACGAACGATTTCCCACATCCGGATGTTCGGTGGGTGCAATAGATATCGTATCTCCTACTCTCCATCCGGTGGCATCGTTTACGGTTATAGTTGTATCTCCGGAATTGGCTCCTTCCGAAAGGTTGGTCCAACTTGTTTTGGAAGTTCCTACAAAATCAAGCACGCCGTCTCCTCTTACCCACAGGCCTACATCCGATTCAAGTACATCCATTCCTCCTCCCTGGAATTGGGTTTCATCCACATCCACAAACTGAAGAAAATGCTCAATACTTGCCGAATCAGGGCGCATAGTAAAGGTGCCTTTTACTAATATATTTTTATCGGTTTTTAGCTTTACTGATTTGTCTGATTGAAATACTAAAGTCGCGTCATCCTGTATGGTAGCTCCCGAAATTTTAGAGTCGGTTACATCATAGGTTACAGTGTGTCCGGAGGTTATTGTAACGTTGTCCGATGAACCGGGCACTGTACCTGTATCCCACATATCCGGGTTTGACCAGTCGCCGCTTTGTGTTGAAGATATAGAGGCGGCATTTGCTGCGCCGGCAAACACTACTAATGCAAGCGCGGACACAAAAACTATTGAAGTAATAGATAGAAACTTTTTCATAAAGTTTTACAAAAAAAAGAGAGTAATATGTAAACTAATTCAAATAAACGCACATTACTCTATCTTTGGGTTAATGGTATTTAATTAATAATTAATGATAACTATTTACATTATACAACATGATAAAAAAGAATTTAGGAATGAAATTTTACACAAGACGTTTCATATCTTTCAATGAGAGCCAAAAGAATCATATGATTAATCATATGATTCTTTTGGAATGCAAAAACCCGCAAACACTCCCCAAGTAGTTGAAATATAATATGGGTTTGCTATAATAAAAATAAGGAATTTGCCTTAAATGAGCACATTTAAAAAGGTCGTTTTCCCGAATTGTAAAATAACAATTCGGGAGTAGATGTCATTAATTTTTATATATTTTTATATATATGACAAAAGACCAACTTTTAGACACCTTAGCAGAGAAAGCAGGTGTTAGTAAGAAAGATGCAAGCAGTGTGCTTGATGCTTTTACAGACACGGTTTCCTCTGCTTTGAGCAAGGGTGACTCCGTTACCCTTACCGGTTTTGGCACATTTTCCGTATCCCGTAGGAAAGCTCGCCAGGGAGTAAATCCTAAAACAGGTGAGAAACTACAGGTTCCTGCAATGAATGTGCCTAAATTTAAACCGGGAAAGGCCTTAAAAGATACTGTAAAGTAATATTTTAATGCCTATATTTGATAAAACCCCGTTTTAGAACGGGGTTTTATCTTAGGAATAAAGGTAGTTTATATAAATGTTTATTAATGTTTCTTATCAATGTTTATAAAGCTTTTTATACCAAGTTTAAAGAACTGCTTTATTTGACCTTATTAGAAGCTAATTTTTGCGCTAACCGTTAATCATTGGCGCCGCATTTCACGAAACAGCAGAATAATAGTGTTTTGTTCTTGAGAACAAAACACTATAACTATGACTGTGACTCTGACACAGCACTCGCGCAGCGAGCGCATTTAGTTATCGCGCCTGCCGGCAGGCAGGTGCGATAATGTCATGGTTATGGTCATTGTCATAGTGCGAACGGAGTCCCGACACGAAGTGTCTGGGACGGAGTGAGCTAAATTCTGTATTCTGTATTCCCATTCTTAATTCTTAATTCTCGATTCTGTTAGCGCCTGCCTGCCTACCGGCAGGCAGGCGCACTATCCACATATTTTTTTTGTATATTAAGAGCGTCATCTAAGGTATAATAGTAAGTAACCCTTTCTTTATAATTCATGAATTTAAAAACTGTTGATATAAAAATATTTTTACTTGCTTTTATTTTAACGTCTACGATTTTTCCGCTGGCGGGTTCCGCAGATAGTGCGACTTTTTCACGGGAGTATCAAAGCGATGAAGAGTTAAGGACAGGTGTGCTTGTCAGCAGAGAGGTGTCCCGTCCTAAGTATGTGACAAAGGCAGATGTTAATAATAATTCCAGGCTTTTGGGTGTTGTTACAACTGAGGATGGAGCTTTTTTCAGCGTATCTTCCACCGAAGCTAATGTTATGGTGGCAACTGAAGGCACGGAACTTGTTTTTGTCTCCACGGTCAACGGTGATATATCCGCGGGAGATTTTATTACTGCCTCACCTTTGCGCGGCATAGGCATGAAAGCCGGTTCGGGCGGAAAAGTTTTAGGGGTTGCGGAAGAAAGTTTTTCCAATGAAGCGGAAAACGCGGAAGAAGTAACTATTACAAGAGACGGAGAAGAAGAGGCGACTTATGTCGGAAAAATTCCCGTTAATATAGATATACGTGAGGTGGCCGGCGGCGAAGAAAGCAGATCTGAAATTTCGCGTTTCATTCAGGAAACCACAGAAACCGTTGCAGGCAGGTCGGTATCTCCGTTGCGCGCTTTATCAGCGGCATTGGTTGCATTGGCTGCGTTCATAATAACTATACTTGTTGTAACCAATGCGGCACGCGGATCCATAGTTGCTGTGGGGAGAAACCCCTTAGCTAAAAAAGATATTGTAAGCGCATTACTCCGCATTGTTTTATTGGGAGGTTTAATAATTGTAAGCGGTACGGCTTTGGCCTACTTTATACTTATAGTTTAACTTTTTTATATGTCTGATATAACCATAATTATCATATTTGCTGCTGCCGGCTTAGCTGTATTATTCGGTGTGATAAGTTTAATTTTATTATATATAAGAAAACGCAAGCGGACGTTTGGTGTTAGCGGTTCGGGGCAACTTAATACCGCGCCGGAAGTATCTTTATCTTCGGAGTATGTTGCCGCACTTGAAAAAACTATACGCAGGGAATTTAAAAAAGTTATAGACCAGGCAGCTTCTAATATGGAAGACAGTTTACGCGAAGTTATACAAGAAATTACTAAGGAAGGAGAGGATCTTTCCAAAACCTTAAAAGATTTTGAAGAAAGATTTTCCGAGGACTTTGAGATTGCAACGACCCGCCTCGAAAAGCGTTTATCTCAAGAAGCAAAGCAAACCATACAAGAAGTTAAAAGCAACGATGAACGTTTGGTGAGCGCAGTACAAAAATTAAGCGAAGAGGCCGAAAACAATTTTCGCAATTTACTTGCGCGTGCGTGGGAGGGCTTAGATAAAGAATTGGAAGAGACGCGCGGAGAATTAAAGAAGGAGGCAAAAGAACTGGTGGTTAATACGTTTAACAAAGAAGCAGAAGAAATGCGTAAGGCAATCGCGGATGCAAGAAATAACACAATTAATTCTTTAACAAAGATATACGAGGATACGGAAAAAAAGAAGAGGGAGTTAGAAAAACAGGCCGAGAAAGAAGTAGAAGAATACAAAAAAAAGCGCATCCAACAATTTGAAGAAAGGATGGATGAAGTCGTATCACAGTTTCTTATAGAAAATGCCGGCAAAGCTTTTGATTTGGATAAACAGCGTGATTATATATTAAAAATGTTAGAGCAACACAGAGAGGAGTTAAAAAACGACATTTATGAGTGAAGAAAGGTCTTATAAACTACCACTGTATATTTATTCTGCAACGCAGATTCAGTTTTTTATACACCAACTGCGAAAGTATCAATCTCTTTTAACTCAAAACAAGTTAAGATCTAAGTATAAGCTAAGTTCGGGCGAAACTATAAAACTTGAGGACGAGTTTTTTCCTGAAGTCAAACAATTTTTACTTGATACATTTGATAAAACCGAAGATATAGAAGGGAACGAAATTAAAAATTTAATCAGCTTTTTTGAAAATATCCAAAAAGAAGCGCCCCGTTTCAGTATTACAACAGCCAATATTTTAAATGAAGACGCGAAAGAAAATATTGTAAAATGGTTGCGTGCTAATATTCACGAAATTTGTCTTGTTTCGTTCCATTATCAAAAAAATATAGTCGGAGGATTTATACTGCGTACGCCCAACCATATTTACGACTTTTCTATCCGGGATAATCTTAAAAATCCCAGTACTAAAGTAACAGACCTTATTTAATATGCCCAAAAGTGAAAAATTTAAAACTTTAGCCGAAGAGGGTAGTATTATAGGCGAAGTTGTAGGTGTAGAGCGTTTTTTGGTTACCATTCGCGGGCTTGATACAGCACCCATCGGGAGTTTAATAGTTTTTGAGGACGGAAATACGGGAATGATATGGGAGGTACAGGAAAACAGAGTATTCGCGCTTACTCTTACCACTGAAAGTATCAAATCCGGGCAGTTGGCAGCGCTCAGTGTTTCCGAGCCTGAAGTAGGGGTAGGTGAATCGATGCTCGGCCGAATGGTTACGCCCTTCGGAGAGCCGCTGGACGGCGAGGGGGATATCAAAACCTCCGAATCCAGAGGAATTTTTAAGAAGGCACCCGGGATTATAGAGCGGGAAAAGTTAACAGACCAGTTGCCCACCGGTGTGACTATAGTAGATACACTTTTTAATGTAATTAGAGGCCAGAGAATTGCGGTGCTGGGCGACAGAAAAACAGGAAAAACAACTCTTATGGATCAGTTAACTCATAAACAAAAGGGAACGGATCGTATTGTTGTTTACACTCTAATTGGAAAACAAAAACAAGATATAGAAAGAGTGTACCAACGCCTTAAAGCTAGGGGAGTATTAGAGAACGTTATAATAGTTGCAACAGATGTATTGAATCCTTTACCGCTTTTATACTTAGCCCCTTATGCTGCATGTGCTATAGCGGAACACTTCTGGCTAAAAGGAAAGGATTGCGTGGTTATATATGATGATCTAAGTATTCACGCGAAGGTGTATAGAGAAATATCCCTCCTTTTAAAAATAAGCCCCGGACGGCAGTCGTATCCCGGAGATATTTTTTATATCCATTCTTCACTGCTGGAGCGGGCGGGAAAACTAAAAGAAACAGGAAGCTCACTTACAGCTATACCGGTAGTTTCCACGCCCAATAACGATATTACAGGATATATTCCCACTAATCTTATTTCTATTACGGACGGCCAGCTATTTTTTGATACAGAGATTTTTAATAAAGGCAGGCGTCCCGCTATAAACACAGGTCTTTCGGTATCCCGTTTAGCAGAGAGAGTAAGAACTCAGCTTCAAGAGGAGATAGCGACCGGGATAGCAAAGCGTCTTGCTGCCTACAATGAAGCTTTGGAGTTTGCCAGGTTCGGCTCCAAAGTTTCCGAAAAAGTTCAGGAGGATTTACGTATCGGGTCTCAAATTTTTGAGTTTTTTCAACAGGGCCCCGAGGAAATTATAGGAGGTGTTGCGCAGCAAATTGTTTTAGAAACTATACTTATGAATGAAGGCAAAGCTGAACTTGATATAAAGCTTCTACAGGATAAAGCTAAAGATATTGTTTCTAATGTTAGTACAAGTGAAGATGTAAAGCGTTATGCGCAAGAGTTGTTGAATTCAGCCGTTTTGCAAAAATAAAATTAATTATTCTATGAGTAGAGCTCGTGAGATTAAAAAAGAATACGATCAAGTCAGCACTCTGGAGAGTATCACTGCAGCTTTTGAGAATATTGCAAGTACACATGTTCAGCAAACCAAAGACAAAACACTGTCTGCCAAGGACTTTTTTCAGGGATTGTGGGCTGTTTACAGTCAGTTACGGGCGGATCCAAGAGAGCGTATTACACACGCTAAACGAAAAGCGAAGTTGAAAAAGGATGCTGTTTTGGTTGTTACTTCCCAAAAGAAGTTAGCAGGAGGCATAGATATACGCATCGTAGAGCAGGTGCTCAACGAAGTTAATACGGAGGAAGTTGACATTATTTCTGTAGGCGCTCACGGTGCCACGCTCTTAAAAGAAAGAGGGGTGCAACCTGTTAAGGTATTTCGTATTCCTGAACAGGAAGGGTATATAGGAAACGTCAACGAAATAATAAATTTCCTGGAGCAGTATCAGGATACAACGGTATATTATGAAACATATATTTCTCTCGCTGTGCAGGAAGTTAAAAAAATAAAGCTTTTATTCGCGGTTCAGGAATTATCTCCGGAAGAAGAGAGTTTAGATGCCTCCGAAGAGGTTATTCACAAAAAAAATTATATCTTTGAACCTTCCCACGAAGAAGTAGTTTCGTATATGGAAAAAATTATGCTTCAGGTAGCTTTAAGTCAGATTTTTCTGGAATCCACTTTAGCGCAACACGCCAGTCGTTTTAAGGCGATGAATAAAGCAAACGATAAGGCACAAAATATGCAGAAGGAATTAGATAACGCATATCACAGAGAAAAACGTGCTGAAAAAGATACCCAAATAAGAGAAACAATTAACGCAATTCTTTTTGCGCGTTAACTATGAAGAAAGTTTGCGGAGAAATAATTTCATTACGCGGATTAATTGCCACTGTTGGTTTATTTTCTGAGGATAAACCATATCCCAAAGAAATTTTAGTTTTAGAGGAGGACGAAAGTGTGCGCCTGGAGGTGCAAAGATACACAGACGCAAGCACCGTTTTTTGTATTGTTTTCAGAGAATCCGATAATGTTAAGAAAGGTGCTCAAGTCAGAAGAACAGAAAAAACCGTACAGGTTCCGGTGGGCCCCGATGTTAAAGGCAGAATGCTGAATGCTTTCGGCGAACCAATTGACGGACGAAAGTCGTTATCTTCTTCTCCGCAGCGAAGTGTTTATGCGCCGACAGACCCGCTTAAAAAGTTATCTTTAGCCAAAGAACCTGAAATATTAGAAACAGGAATAAAAATTATAGATTTTTTAACTCCTTTTGTAAAAGGAAGTCAAATCGGTATCTCAGGAGGTGCCGGCGTGGGAAAAACTGTAATTATTTCTGCTATTATACATAATTTAGCACGTTCTAGATCGGCCTTTCCGATGTTTACGGGAATAGGAGAACGTATTCACGAGGGTGAAGAGATGTATAGGGCATTAGCTGAAAGCGGGCTTTTGGAGGATACGATTCTACTTATGGGTCAAATGAATGAAAAAGCAAGTATACGTTCTCTGGTTGGAAATACATCGGCTTCTCTCGCGCAGTATTTGCGCGATGAAGAGGAAAAGGACGTGTTGTTTTTTGTAGATAATATGTATAGATTTGTACAGGCAGGGGACGAACTTTCAACTATGATGGGAGAAGTTCCTTCTGAAGGAGGTTACCAGCCGACTATATTTTCTGACCTGAGAAGATTACAGGAACGTCTTCATTCAACCGAAGCGGGATCTATTACCAGCGTTCAAACGGTTTATGTGCCTGCTGACGATGAAACAGATCCGGCGGTTCAGGAGATTCAACAACAGCTGGATTCTGTTATAGTTCTTTCACGCAGCAAAGCGGAGCAAAATCTTTATCCGGCTGTAGATATTTTAGCCACGCGCTCTTCTATGGTATCTCCGCAAATTATAGGAGACAGGCATTATAATTTGGTTACTGAAGTGCAATCCATTATTCAGGAATATAATTCTCTAAAATCCATCGTATCTATTATCGGAGAACATGAGTTATCAAAAAAAGATTCTAAAGTATATAATAAAGCCCAGGAATTAATTGATTTTTTTGCTCAGGATCTCTATGTATCCGGTAAGCTCACAGGTGAGGATATAATGTATTACAAAAAGGAAGATGTATTGGACGATATTGAGGCAATAGTGAATAAATGATTTTGTTCGGTGCAACTAACCGAACAAAACACTATAACAATAACTATGACTATGACACAGCGCTCGCTGTGCGAGCGCAATAGTTATCGTGCCTGCCTGCCGGCAGGCAGGCGAAGCGCGATAATGTCATGGTTATGGTCATTGTCATAGTGCGAACGGAGTCCCGACACGAAGTGTCTGGGACGGAGTGAGCTTAATTCTTGATTCTGCGAAGCTATATAACAATGCAGCAATGTAGTAGAACTCTATGCCCCAAGAAGATAAACAACTTTACGTAAAAATTCATTCACCCTTTGAGGTATTTTTTGAGGGTAAAGCGTTTTCTATTTCCGCGGTTAATAAGTTAGGACCCTTTGATATTTTACCCGGACACGCAAACTTTATTACAATTTTAGAATCTGAACCAATAAAACTGCACACCAAACAGGAAGAAAGATTCATCTCTATAGATGGCGGAATTATGTGGGTTTACGGTGGTAACGTTAAAGTTTTTGCCAATTTATAGTTTTAATGTTTATTAATGTTATTTATAAGGTTTATTAATATTTTTTAATAATATATAATTTAATATTTCTATTTTATAATCTAAGCTTTTTCTGGTCTTCCCCGGTTTATCCCGGGGATTTTATTTTGCAAAAATTATTACAAATATTTTAACTTTTTGCCATTTAAGCTACTTCTTTTACTTAACGCCAAATGTTTATTTTAAGCGAAATATCGGAAATATCTCGGCTATTATCGCTCCGCTGTGTACTGTGCCCTGCTCTGGTATTACGATATCGCCGAAAGCGTTCTGGCTTGGGCAATCAGTAATTCGCAACTCGTAAAGATCTAAACAAACGACGCGCATAGCGAATTTTCCGGCATTATAATGGTTTTTTGTCACAGCCATCGTCATTGCCCTATCCCGAGAGGAGCGAAGCCAATTTTTCGGCGTCATAGTGTGATGTATTGCCACATTCATAGCCATCGTCATAGTTGTTTTACGTCAGTGCCAGTGTCAATGTCAGTGTGAGTGTTACGGTTAACTTGTTCTTGAAAGTTATCCACAAGAGTGGGCTAATTTGCCACCTTGTTCTTTGATATAATGTATATATAGAAAGATGCTTGATTTTAGGCATTTATCGGAATAATATCGGAATCCCGAGAAATATATGAACAAAGGTTCACATAAAAATTCTAACAATTGGAAGAAAGAAGTTCTTCAAAGATACGCTATCGGAGAAGAAGAAAACAAAAATTACGAACACATTTCTCTTCGTGAAGCTTCGCGTATTTCGGGATACCATTCGGATTACCTGGGAAGTTTAATTCGTAAGAGTCAACTATACGGCACTAAACAGGGAAATTCCTGGTTCACAACTAAACCCGCATTATATTACTACTTACAGAATACTAAGCCCAATAAATTAGCTACTCTGGTTCAGGCAGGAGAGTTTGATGATATACCTGTAGAGCAAGATAACGCAAAAGAAAATACAGAAGA
>CAYMUG010000008.1:28294-30207 GCA_964393575.1 uncultured Candidatus Saccharibacteria bacterium
AATACAGAAGAAGGAGAGGCGCGGAGTGGCATACAGGAAGAGGTAGAAGCAGCGGAGCCGGAACCAGGTGCAGACCGGGTTCCGGAGCAGGAGCAGGAAAAAGAAAGCGTTGCCGATGCTTCAACTTCACCCGAAAGTGATGTCTATACAAAAGAACGCTATTCAGCGCTTAAAATGCTTTCGGGCTCAGCGTTATGGAAGAAAATTACCGCGGGAGTCCTAACTCTTGGAGTTGCTATTTTAGTAGCATTGTTTTTCTTTGGCGATGCTATTATGCCGGGCGATGGCACTCCATCCGGGGATTCCGAAATAAAAACAACAACAAATATCCCATCTACAGATGTATCTCTTGATAGATTTGAGGAAACTTCCCCGTTAATAACCAGGGAGGCACTTGTTGTTAACGGTCGGCTAAGAATTCGTGGCCCATTTACTTTTATTCCTTCGCCGGAACCTTCTAACGCAAGCGAAGGGCAGGTTTACATTGATGAAGATAATCAGGATTTACATGTTTATAACGGAGAAGAGTGGAGACAACTTATCGCGGAGGATGCTGAAATTTTAAGCGGAATTGAGGAACTCACAGAAGATGTTGAGAATATCGGAGATGTCGTCTCATCAGATGAACTGAGCGCTGAATTGGCTGAAGTGGATGCCGAATTAGCAAACAAAGTTACACTGCAATCCGCAACACCGGAAACCAGAGAAGTTGGCGGTATAGGAATTACCGGTTCTTTTGTAGGAGGAAATATTAGCTTAGCTCCTGTAGAAGGCGGCTCTATAGACACCGCACTGGATGTTTCCGCGGAAGGCATTGATACAGCCATCAATATAGGAGGAAACTCCATATTGGCACAAACCAGTACTATTGAATCAAGCGAACTTTCTTTACTTGAAGGTCGTTCGGGAACTTTAATAGATTCAGGGAATGTGCGTTCATTTATTCAGGCCGGGGCGGGGCTCGCCTCAAGCACTTCAACTCAGGGAGTCACCCTTTCAGCGCAACTTCTTGATAGTGCAACTACTACAGATACACGTTCTACTGTTTCCGGTTTGGAATTAGTGGATGAAAGCTTATCTTTGTTAGCAGGATGTAACTCCGGAGAATTACTTAAGTGGGACGGAAGCAGTTGGGATTGTTCTACTGACGAAGAAGGGACAAGCGGCGGAAGTACTGCCAGCCCGGGAGGTTCCAATGGTGCCGTTCAATTCAACTCGGGAGGCAGCTTCGGCGCGGATACATCAAACCTATTCTTTGATAACTCAAGCAATGCATTAGGTGTAGGAACAAACAATCCATCCTCAACTCTGCATGTTTCAGGAACAAGTACATTTATAGGAGGTAATCTCGGAATCGGTACCACAACTCCAGACACAGCTCTCCACGTCTCCGGCTCAACCACAATCTCCGTACTTGACTGCACAGGCAACGCGAACGGAGGAGTTGTTACAACGGACGCAAACGGAGAGCTTACCTGTGCTGACGATGATGCGGGAAGCGGTAGCCCCTCCGGTAATGACGGAGCGGTTCAATTCAATTCAGGAGGCAGCTTCGGCGCGGACACATCCAACTTCTTCTGGGACGATACAGCGAAGGAACTCGGACTCGGAAACCAAAACCCGAGCAGCACCCTTCACGTATCAGGGACTACTACAATAGAAGGTGATGTTGACCTTTCCAACTCAACCACAAGTGTTGCCCTAAACAACGCGGTTGATGCCTTAAACTTTAACGCGGACACTTTAAGCATTGATGCGAGTAACAATAGAATAGGTATAGGAACAGCTACCCCCTCAACAGCTTTAGAAGTATCCGGTTCAACCACAATCTCCGTACTTGACTGCACAGGCAACGCGAATGGAGGAGTTGTTACAACGGACGCGAATGGTGAGTTAAGGTGTGCTGATGATGA
>CAYMUG010000009.1:0-28799 GCA_964393575.1 uncultured Candidatus Saccharibacteria bacterium
ATGTGGACCAATCTGGGAAGTTTATTAAAAAACAAACAAAAAGGCTTTGAAACAAAACTTGAGGAAACTCAAACCCCTTTTGTATTTAAAAAAGTGTTAAGAGATATCTACCCTGAAGCTTCAGAATACACGGAATATAAAAATATACAAAATAATACTCTTATAATAAAAACAACCTCCCCTTTGTGGATAGAGGAATTAGAAGGAAAAAAAGAAGAGATTTTAACAGAAATCAATAAAAACAGGAAAATCCCTCTGAAAAAAATAAAAATTACATTAAGATAAAAGTTTGTTTATTCAACCTTAAACACAAAATCTAAACTTCGTTTACCCCCCTCTTTATCTACAGCTTCCACATTTAGTATATGGGTATTTTTGTTACTTAATTTAGATGCTTTAATTGACCCTTGCACAGTAGCTGTAAAAGTTCCCTGACCGTAACTTTTTATGTCCAATGTATTATCATCCACTATTATTTCTGTGCGTTTTATGGGTAATGAGGAACTCATTTCTGCCGCAATATTGATAGTTTCATTTTTATTAAATGAATTTTTAGAAGGTTTTCTTAAGTTTATATCTATATTGCTCTCGTTGGTATTTTCTAAGACATCCGATTGTATAAAGTTTTTTCCTGCCCATGAACGCACTGCCATTTCCCAGTTTTCATATTGAGGGTCACTGCGCGGGTTTTCAGGTTTTTCTTTTTGTGGATTGTCTTTATTAACATAATAAAGTATTGAGTGTGCGCCTCTTGTATTACCGTCAAGTACACTTTTTCCTGTTTTCGGAATGTTGGGCTTGTGAAATATATCCTCCTGATTTTTAGGGGGTAATGCAAAAGGATTATTTTTTTCTTCTAAGTTTTCCTCTTTTTGTTTTCTGTCGTAAGCAAGGTTTACAAAATTTTTAAGAATAGGGGCTGCTGCTTTGGATCCGGGAGCATTGTGCATAGGTTTGTTATTATTATTTCCTACCCAAACCCCCGCTGCTAAACTTTTTGTGTAACCTACTGTCCAGGCGTCTCTAAAATTTTGTGTAGTGCCGGTTTTAGCAGCAAAAGAAAGACCGGGTATATTTAAACTATTTTCTTCTCCGAACGCTCTTTCTCTGAATTCGTTATTACTTAAAGTATAATTAATTTGGTCTGCTATATTTTTTTCTATAACATTCTTAGGGTTAGGTGAGTATTCTTCAATAACTCTACCTTGTTTGTCTTCGACGCGCAGTACAAAAGTGGGTGTATGTTTTTCTCCGCGGGCAGCGAAAACACCGAAAGCTGAAGTTTCTTCAAGAAGTGTTACATCACCCCCTCCTAAAACTAAAGACAATCCATATCTGGAAGAATTTTCAAGAGATTGGATTCCTAAGGACTGAGCAAATTCTATTGTGTCTTTTACGCCGGCCAAATAAAGGGTTTTAACGGAGGGGACATTCCTGGATTGTGCCAATGCTTCTTTCATAGGCAAAGGTCCGAAGTAAAGGTTGTCATAGTTTCTGGGATTGTAGCAATCATCTCCTTCATCCTGAGCGTCGGAGGAACATTCCGAGTTAAACTCTGTAGGAACATCGTATAATATAGTATTGGGTGTATATCCTTTTTTAAAAGCCAGAGCATAAGCAAAGGGTTTAAAAGAAGAACCGGGTTGTTGAGGGGTAACACTAACGTTTACTTGAGGATCGAAGAAACAGTTTTTGCCCGTAATACAACCTTCCGGGGAGGGATCTCCGAAAAAATTTTTAGATCCCACCATAGCTAAAATTTGTCCCGAATGCGGGTCTATAGAAACAATAGAGGCATTATGTGCGCCGAAGTTTTGTTTGTTAAATTCAGCCCGCTCTTTAACCGCATCTTCTGCAGCTTTCTGAATTGTTGGATCTAAGGTGGTTACAACGCGTAAACCGGCTTGTTTTACAAAACTTGTTCCATACTTTTGCTCTAAATGTTTTCTGACTTCTGTCACAAAATGTGGGGCCTGTACTGTTTGTACATCCTGTTCAATTTCAATATCTTTACTTTTCGCTTTTTCAAATTCTTCTTCAGTTATATAACCCGAGTTTAACATTCCTTGAAGAATATCATTTCTCCTTGTTTTTAGAACTTCTTTATTGTCTAAATAATATGTAGGTGCTCGAGGCAGGGCTGAAAGAGTAGCGGATTCGGTTACAGTTAATTCCTCTGCACTTTTATCAAAGTAAGTTTGTGCTGCTGCCTCTACTCCATAGGCGTTTGAACCATAGGGAACCTGGTTTAAGTAAAATTGAAGGATTTCATCTTTAGAGTATTTAAGCTCCATTTCTAAAGCTAAAATTGCCTCCTTCGCCTTTCTTGAAAGGGTGCGTTTAGGGGTTAAGAAAGCGTTTTTTATAAACTGTTGGGTTATAGTTGAGCCGCCTTGTTTTATCTCTCCTCCTTTTACATTTATCCAGAAGGCCCTAAGAATACCTTCTACGTCTAATCCCATATGGTGGTAGAAATCCTGGTCTTCAGCGACAATTGTCGCGTTTTTTATGGATTCAGGCATTTCTTCAAAATCTATCACTGTTCTTTTCTGTTTTCCGTATATGTCGTATAAAACAGTAGTTTCTGAACGGTCTAAAATTTTAGTGGATTCAGCTACAAATATTTCATTTGCTGAATCGATAGAAGGTAGATCTTTAGCGTAGTATATCAGCAAAGATGTAGCCGCAATAAAAACCACAAAAATACTGTAACCTATATAACGCAACGTCTTTTTTTTGTTTTTAAACATTTTACCAAGCATAGTTTTTGTAGTTTTTTTTAAAAAACACAAAAAAGCAGCTACAAGTTTATAGATAAAAACTAATATAGCAATAACTAAGGTTTTTAATGCATAAAATACGTTTTTTGTTGTCTCATAGCCGGATTCTTTCCACCAATTACGAAGAGAGGCAAATGTTTTTAGAGTCCGTTTTTTTATAATATTGCTTTGTCTTAAAGCGATATTTAAAAATTCACCTCCTTTTTTTGCAATAAAATCCTTAGCTTTAGAAATAAAATCAAGTAATTTTTTGACTGTCCCGTTGTTATAGATCATTATTCTATATTATGATACGATAACTTAAAATACCGAACAGTATAAAAGTACTAAAAAAAGATGTTCAAGTCAACCTTAATAGTTTGTTAAAACATTATACAGCTTATAAGGTACACCATTTTTATATTAACACATAAAAATAAGCATTTATGAATATATCTTTTACAAAAAAGGATATTTTAGAGAGGGGCGTAAGCGAGATAATAGAAGAGAAGAGTTTAAAAAAGAAACTTAATTCCGGAAGAAAGTTAAGAGTAAAGTTAGGAATAGACCCCACAGGACCTGATTTACATTTAGGACATACCGTTAATCTGTGGAAGTTAAGGCAGTTTCAGGATTTAGGACATAAAGTAGTTTTGATTATCGGCGATTTTACCGCAACAATAGGGGATCCCAGCGGTCAAAATAAGGAGCGTACGCCACTAACAAAACAGGAGGTTAAGCGTAATATGAAAGGTTATATTGAACAAGCCGGAAAAATTTTAGATATTAAAAAAACAGAAATTCGCTACAACAGTGAATGGCATGAAAAAGAGGGTCTTGACGCGGCAATTAAACTCGGAAGAACAGCCACTTACCAACAACTTACCAGGCGCGCTGACTTTCAGGAAAGAATAAAAAGAGATGACGAGATAACGTTTATGGAACTTTTTTATCCGTTGCTCCAGGGATACGATTCTGTGAAGGTAAAAGCGGATGTTGAAATCGGAGGAACAGATCAAAAATTTAACCTACTTATGGGCAGGCAAGTCCAACGAAAGTATGGCCAAAAAGAGCAGGATATAATAACATTGCCCCTTCTTTTAGGTATAGACGGCGTGAAAAAAATGAGCAAGTCGGAGGACAATTACATTTCTTTACAGGAAAGCGCTGATGATATTTTCGGAAAAGTGATGAGGATAACAGATGATGAAATTACTACATATTATGAGCTTGTCTCTCCGGCTTCTTTCGCGGAAGTTAAAAAAATAAAAAAAGAGAAGGTATCGGGTAAAAAAGCAAGAGACCTTAAATTTGAGCTCGCCCTATTAATAACAGAGTTTTATAAAGGAAAAGAGAAAGCTGAAAAAGCAGCTGAAAAGTTTGAGACAATGTATAAAAAAAATCAAACCCCGGAAGATATACCTGAAAGCACAACCCAAAAGAAAGAGTGGAATATAGTTGAACTGATAGTTGATCGCGATCCTGAACTTTCAAAAGGTGAAGCACGAAGGTTGGTAAGGCAAGGAGCAGTATACTTTAATAATAAAAAAGTGGAAAACGCTGATGCGAAAGTAAAGCTTAGTCAAAAAGACAATATTTTACGTATAGGTAAAAGAAAGCACTATATGCTGCATCTCGAAAACTAAAAACGGCTAAATCGCACGATTTAGCCGTTTTTAGTTTTATCACTACTCCTATTTTTTGCCTTTTTTCATACCTCCGCTTTCTGTAAGTTCCGGTCCTTTCACTTTTTTCTTTTCACTTATACTGTACCGGAAAACAATACCGTCAGCCCCGTTCTTGAAATGTTCAGGCAGGGTTTTAACTTTTTCAAAGTGGGCTCTTTTGAAAGATTTTTGTCTGCGTTGATTTGTAGAGGGAACTACAGCTTCAATTTTTTTATTCCCCTCTTTTTTGGCTATTTTTGTGAGGTGACGCAGCATTCTTCTCCCGATTCTTTGCCCTATATATTTAGGAAGAATAACAAGACGTGAAATGTAACGGGTATTTTTTTCCGAGTAGTGGGTCAGGTATGCGATGGGCTTATTTTCCTTTTTTATAATTATAATCTCTTTTTCTTTAAGTTCTTTTTGAAAATCTTTTTTATTTAAGGACTTTTCCAGGTTCTCTTTTTCTATTTTGTATAATTCTTCAAACATATCCATCTTTGTTTTAGAAGAAGATGGAGTATCAATACTCCATAAATATTTTCGTTCTATATATCTCACAAGCTCTTCGGCCACATTTATTTTAGTTGCCGCCTCAAATCCCTCAAACATAGGAAATATATTTACCTCTACAATGTAATACTTGCCTTTATATTTAAGCACATCTACGCCGGCAAACTCCGCATTAAAAATTTTAGCCGCCTTTTTTGCTAAATCTTTTAACTCTTTTGATAGCTTTATTTTTTCTGTATAAGCCCCGCTGGCTACGTTTGTGCGAAATTCTCCCTCCGGGGCTGTTCTCTGCATCCCGCCTATAACTTTATTTCCTATAACAATAATTCTGTAATCCTGGTTTGTGGGGATATACTTCTGAACCATAACTTTACCCAAGCCGAATTCTTCTATTAGACGCCCCGCCTCATCTTTACTGTTTATAAGAAAAATTTGTTTACCCTGGCTTCCTTCAATGCTTTTTACTATGTAGGGCGTTTTATATTTTTTATATACACTATCAGGAAGTTGCCTGCCCGTATAAAGAAGAGATGTAATTACCGGGAGATTATTTTTCGCTAAAAGATAGTGCTGGAAGAGTTTGTCATAAAAAGGCATTCTTTTAGCTGTTTTTTCGTTTAGTATGTGTTTATAGTACTTATTTATATAATCCACTATGAGGAGATAATGTCTGTATAGGTGGCTCAGGTAAACTCTCTCGCCCCCTTTTTTTGTTTGCGGAGAACGATTAAGAGGGGAGCGGGGAATTATGTAATCGTAATACTTTAGGTCTCTGCCGTCGCGCGCCTTTTTAATGGAAACACCTTTTTCGGAAAAAGAAAAAACAAGCCCTTTCCAGTAAACATAGTTCACTCCATGGCCCCGTTTTTTGAGCTCTTTTGTGAGGCGGTTAATTTCGTAATTTGTTTCTTTTCTGTTAAATCCCAGTAAAAGTATTCTCATATCTCAAACTTAGTTTAGTGGTGAAGCGCCCCTTTTTTAGAAAAGTAGTGTTGAATTGTTTCACAAATAGCATCTGCTGTTCCTTGCGCTTTATTTTCTTCCGTGCGCATTGTTTCATTTAATTCAATTTGAACAGCCGGAATTCCGAAATTATGACGGACAAAGTAAGTCAATGTTTCTTCTCCCGGGCCGTTAACTTCCCGGAAAAAACCATTACTTAAGTCATCCTTTTTTGTGTTTGTATGCTTTTCAATGTTTGCCTTCAGGCTTTCTTCTATAAGCCGGTCATCCTCATGTAAATCGGGAATTTTAAAATCGTAATCTAAAAGAAAAGGACGGTCTTTTTTTGAGCCGTGTATATCCAAAAAAAGATTTACTCCCTTTTTTTCTATAATTTCTTTTACATGCGAACGGTAAATATCGTGTACATCTTCGTCCCAACCCACAAGTATACCGGGGCCTTTAGTGCGAATACTCCAAGCATCTGTTTTTTGCCGAATTTCACGCAGTATTTTTCGTACATACTTTTCCTTGGGCTTTAAATAGTAAGCCCCTTGATTATCTTGCCTTAATATAGGCACCACATGAGGCGCTGAAATTAGCACGGGCGTTGCTCCTTTATTGATTTTTATGTGTTTGTGTGTTGATTTCATTTTAATTTTACTAAAGTAATCTTATCTTCACTGTTTTTTAGGAAAATTAACAAAATATACACTATACTATTTTAAATAAAAATCAACCCGGTTGCCGCACTTTAGTGGGATACTCCGCATTTTTGTTATCGTGACCTTATATTTTTGCATCAATATGTATCGTTAATTCCGTTTATCCATTAAATGCACGCAATTAACCATTATTTTCTATATTGCGCAATAAATCAAGAGAGTGGGCGCAACAAATAGCAACAGCTAAAGCATCGGCTGCATCCGGAGAGCTTGGTTCTTCATTTAGGTTCAAAATATTTTTTACCATATATTTCACCTGTTCTTTTTGTGCCTGTCCATATCCGGTTACTGCTTGTTTAACCTGCAGGGGGGTGAATATATGACATTCCTTACCTTTTTCTGCGGCAGCCAAGAGGGCAATACCCTGGGCTCTGCTTACATCTACAAGTGTTTTTTTATTTTTGAAGTAGAAAATATCTTCTACAGCCCACACATCCGGATTGTGTTTTTCTATAAGAGAAGTCAGGTTTTTGTGTAAATCTTTCAACCGCAAGTGTTTTTCTGCGTCCGTGGTTGTGTTAAATATACCGCAGTCAATAAATTCAGTTTCGGGTTTTTCGTATTCTATTACGCCGTAACCCATTTTGGCGGTGCCCGGATCTATGCCTATTATTGTCATAAGTTCATAAATCAACATTAGAATAAATTTCCTGCACGTCATCCTGTTGATCCAGTTCTTCAAATAAACTTTTTAGTTTGTTTTTTGCATCTTCACCTACAGGAATAACGGCTTTTGGCTGCCATTCAATAACACCTTTTTCTCTCTCTACTTTTTCAAACAAAAATTTTGCACTTCCTTCTTCTGTCAATTTTCCGCCGTGATTTGAAAGTATATTTCTGAGTTCTGAGGCAGTCCTGTTTTTGTTGTCAGTAATAACTTTTATTAAAATTGCAGCACCTTCTGATGTGTACGCCTCCATTATGCTTTCTTCAAGATTGGTTTTTTCTTTTAACTCTCCGGTGCCTCTTTTTATGGCTTTTTCTATCTTTTCTTTAGGCATATTAGCTTCCTTTGCTTTTTCAATTAAATTATTAAGTGTGGGATTTTTTTCCGGATCACCCCCTCTTTCTCTTGCCTCAACCGTTATTGCTTTTGCAATTTTGTTAAACAAGGCTGCACGCTTTTTGTCGGTTTCAGCCTTTTTGTGTTTTATATTTGACCATTTAGAGTGACCACTCATAATTTTATTCCTGCCTGCCGGCAGGCAGGCGTTTACGCTCATAAAATACTATAACAATAACAATGACCATGACACAGCGTCCGCGTAGCGAGCGCATTAGTTATCGCGCTTAGCGCGATAATGTCATGGTTATAGTCATTGTCATGGTGCGAGCAGAGTTCCGACGTTATGTCGGAACTCTGTGAGCTTAAAGTAATCTATTATTCTGTTCGGGCGGTGTTATACCTAAATGCTCGTATGCTGCCCGGGTTGCTATTCTTCCTCTCTGCGTTCTTTCTATAAAGCCTATTTGCATCAAGTAGGGCTCGTAAACTTCTTCTATAGTTTCAGTTTCTTCAGAGGTGCCTGCAGCAAGTGTTTGCAGTCCGACCGGTCCGCCATTGAATTTATTTATCATAATTTCAAGCATTCTTCTGTCTGTAGGTTCAAGACCTAATTCATCTACTTCCAGCATTTTTAGGGCTGCTGCCACTGTCTTTTCATCTATTACACCGTTGTTTTTTACCTCAGCATAGTCCCGCACTCGTTTGAGAAGGCGGTTTGCAACACGCGGAGTCCTTCTGCTGCATTTAGCAATTTGTTTAACAGCTCCTTCTTCTGTTTTTATATTTAATATTTTTGCCGAGCGCTCCAGTATTTTCATTAATTCCCACTCTTCATAAAAGTTAAGCCGTGTACTAATACCGAAACGTGATCTGAGAGGGGATGATATTAAACCTACCCTTGTAGTTGCTGCTATTAATGTAAACGGAGCAAGGTCCAGTTGGATGGTACGAGCTGAAGGGCCTTTCCCTAAAATTATATCAAGGGTCCTTTGTTCCATCGCAGGATATAATACCTCCTCTACAACCTTGTTGAGTCGGTGTGCTTCATCAATAAACAGCACATCGTAGGAAGAAAGGTTGGTTAAAATTGATGCTATGTCTCCCACTTTTTCTATTGCCGGCCCGGATGTAATTTTAATATTAACATTTAATTCTTTGCTTATCAGTTGGGCTAAACTTGTTTTCCCTAAACCAGGAGGTCCGTATAGTAGTGTATGGTCTAACGCTTCCTCTCTTTTTTTCGCGGCGTTAATAAATATGCTCAGTTTTTCCTTTATTTTTTCCTGACCTATATAATCATCCCATGCTTTTGGTCGTAGAGTGTGGTCTAAAAAGTTATCTTCTTTTTGTTTGTTAGAAGAAGTATTTTCCATGCCATAATTGCCCAAGAGGGCAAGTTACTTGTAACGCATCCCGATTGGCTGCCTGCCTGCGGTAGGCAGCCAATTATGAGCCCCGTTCGAGATAGCGGACGCTTGCGTTCGCGTCCTATCTCGAACGGGGTGAGCACTCTGATGCGCCGACAGGCGCAGAAGAGTTACATTAGAAGGTAGCTCCTCTCCGTCCGCCGGCTGGCGGACGGTCGAAGTCCTCACAATTCTTACAAAATCACAGATTTTGAGAATTGTGGAAAGCTTTTAAACTATTGACTTAAAATATAAATTAGTGTATAATTAGATAAGTTTACGAACAGTACCCCAAACCATTCACTCCGTTCAGGTTTAGGACTCCCTTGACTCCGAGAATATATTACAGCCCTTTTTATACTCGAAGGTCTCAGCCCCGAACCGCTGTGTCGTGAACCGTTCCGCCGGAAGGCGGATCTGGTTCGGGGCTTGACAGTATATATAATACTTTGATATTATACTATGTTCTGCTGGTTACGGATGTATTTTTGTATTGTATCACCGGATTAAAAAAAACTCCGAAGAAGTAGATATGCACATACTTTGTGTTTTACGCAAAGTAAGTGAATGCTTTCCAGTACACGGATTAGTCGGCTGCATGGCTGACTAACTCCTCGAAAGCATTCAAAACTCAAGGTTTCCAAGCCAAGATTTTGTGCATATCTACTTCTTCGGAGTTTTTGTTTTTAAGGTTTTAGCAATACGGAAGTTTTTACTTAAAATTCTCCAACTACGCGTTCAGCTTCTTCTATTGATGTCACGCCCTGCATAATTTTTATAATAGCATCCTGTTTCATGGTTGTCACTCCGTTTTCTATAGCAAAGCTCCTAAGCTCTTCTTCTGTGGGGCTTTGTACAATCTTCTCTTGTATTTTCTCTGTTACTCTTAAAACTTCAAAAATTCCTGTTCTCCCTTTGTATCCTTCCTTTCTGCAGTTTTTACACTTTTCTTCTGAAGGTTCGTAAACTATAGAATTTTCGTTTATTTCAGGCGGATTAAGCTCTTCGGGAAAGGGTTTCATTTCCTTTTGTAATTTGTTTATTTCTTCAGGGGTTAAACTTCTTTCTTTTCTACAGTTCTCACATAATTTTCTAATAAGACGCTGAGCTATGGATACAGAAAGAGCCGTAGAAATCGTTGCTGCATCTACGCCTAGGTCCATAAGTCTGGGCACAGTTCCCGCTGAGTCAATAGTATGCAGGGTAGAGAAGACCCGTCTTCCGGCAAGAGTGGCCTGGAGGGCTGCCATTGCTGTTTCGCGTGAACGAAGCTCGCCGACTAAAATAATGTTAGGATCCTGTCTTAATATACCCTTTAATCCTGATGCAAAGGTATAGTTTCCCTCGGAGTCAACTTGTGTCTGTGTAATACCCGGAATGTTGTATTCAATAGGATCTTCTATAGTAATAGTTTTCATCTCCGGAGAATTCAGAAAGTTAAGCGCAGCATAAAGTGTTGTGGTTTTACCGCTTCCGGTGGGACCGGTTACAAGAAAAAGACCCTGAGGCTGACGCAGATCTTCTTTTAAAGTTTCTATTAAGTCCTCTCTAAGTCCTAATTCTTCAAGAGATTTCAGGTTTTTAGGGTCCAGTATTCTTAAAGCGATATCCTCCCTGTCTTTTTCCGGCAGTATAGATGTTCGTATTTCAATGTTTCTTTCCTCAAATTTTACTGAAAATCTCCCCTGTTGTACTTGATTATGTATATTAAGTTTCAATTTGGAGAGAAGCTTTATTCTGGAAAGTATAAGGTCGTACATGCGTTCAGTCAGTTCTGTAACTTCGTGGAGTATACCGTCTATCCTCATTCTTAATAGTATTTTATCTTTACCGGGTTCTATATGTATGTCCGTTGCATTTAAAGCGAAAGCTGCTGCAATAGCGAGTTCCAGGGTTAGGGAGGCATCTGTTGAGGCGTACTTCTTCACCAGTTTTTTAAAATCGTTTACTTCAGAAATTTCGTTTTTTAGTTGGCCAAGTAAGTCCGTGCTTATATCAACAGAACCTGTTATATCTTTTTTTTGTGTGGGTTTTCTTTTGTACGTCTCCCAGGCGTTTTTCAAACTACTTTCTGATACTACTACAGTATTCACCTTTTTAAACTCCTTTTTTAATTGTTCAAGAACCTGCTTTGTTTTCGGGTCATTAGGATTTTTAATAGCTACATTTATAGCAGCCCCTTCTTTTTGGATTACGGCAAGATTAGCATTTCTCGCTGTTTCTTCATCTATAGTAGCAATAGTTGTAAACTTAATAGATGTCAGAGATAGGTCTTTGTACGGCATTCCGTGCGTTTTTGCGCGTTGGCGCGCCAAGTTTTCTTCTTCTTCTCTTCTTACCCTTTCAAGACGATTTTCTTGATTGTTATTATTTTCCATATTTCATTGCCATTTTATCTCGTTTTTTTTATTTTAACAATCTTGTCCCGTTTAAAATTTTGTGGCTAAATTCAGCACTGAATAATAAGGTCGACTACGCGTTTTGCGTTTTCTTCGGGGGACAATCCGTGCTTCGCAGATAGAACTAAAGAGTGATTGTGTATGCTACCCCTTGTTTTTTTTGATAGAAATTTAAGCGTTTTATGGTTCAGAGAGTGAACAATTACATAACTTTCGGTGGGGGAAAGGCGCACTGAAATAACAAATGTTTCGATCTGGGACACATTGTTTTTTAATTGGTTTATAATCTGGGGAACATAGTGGTGTTTTGTGCCTGCGCGTGAAAGATCATCTTCTGTAATAGTAGTCCAACCAATATTTTTGTTTTTTGTAAAAGAAAATTTTGCCAGAGCTATCCCCCATAATTTTATAAATTCTACAGGCTTTGTTTTATAAAAAGATTTTACTATTTTCTCATGTTCCCCGCCTTTAGATAAAAGATATGCAGCACAAAACATTGTCTGGGGATGAACCCGGGGTTTTTGAAAATTCCCTGTAGAAGAAACAATTCCCGCTAGTAAAGCAGTGGACACTTCTTTTGTTACCGTTTCCGGATTCGATTCTTTTAAAAGACGAGTTAAAGTTTCACATACTGAAGACGAATTTTCTGAAACGTTGATTATGTTTTTTTCAGCCGCCTCTTTCTTTTTACTTTCGTGTGTGTCAATGTGTAAAATAGAAGTCGTTTGTTGCGCAAGTTTATTTAGGGCATCTGCATTTTTAACCCTGAACGCTATATATTGAACTTTACTATAGTTAGGATGGGGCTTATGTGCAGGTATTTCCGATTGAATAAAGTTCAGACGATGCGGAATCGGATTATAGGAATATATATATGTAGTTTTGTTTATATTTTTCCTTGCTATGTTTATCGCAGCTGCCGCCGAAAAAGTGTCCAGTTTATTGTTGGATCCGGGTATACAATATACAACCTCTGGAGAAAAAATATGGTTTTTTACTACTTCTGTTGAGCTTAACTTCATTATTACCTAAAAAGTATAATAGTTTAAAATAACTGATTGAAAACTATATGTCAAAAATAACTTCTTCCGATCTGGAAACCGGAGAATTTGCCCAAGAAATATTAGAAGAACTATTAAAGAAAGATAGAAACAGCGGACTTGTTTTAGCTCTACAAGGAGAGTTGGGCAGCGGGAAAACACAGTTTGTAAAAGGAGCGGCAAGTTTTTTAAATATCACTGGTACTGTGACCAGCCCCACTTTTATACTTATGAAAAGATATCAAATCGAAGACACCGAACTTATAAGACGTACAGGTATAAAAAATATGTATCACTTTGACTGTTATAGAATAAAAGAAGAAAAAGAAATTGCTGAATTGGATTGGAATAAAATTGTGTCTAATCCGGAAAACATTGTTTTTGTAGAATGGCCTGAAAACATAAAAGGACTTTTACCCGACGATACGACAAACATTTACTTTGAAGATAAGGGTGAAGGAAAGAGAGAAATAGTAGTGGAATATGACAATAACCAATAACCAACAAACTTGCTCTACTCTGAGACAACGTCGAAACTCCGCTCGCTTTATAATAATGCGAATCAACGAATGTATGCGAATACCGCGAATACTTAAAACCAACCCAAACAAGCGCATGAGTTAATTCGTAGTATTCGCATCACGTAATTCGTGGTATTAGTAGTATTTGCATTTCCACATTCGTAGTATTCGTTGTAACTATGAAAAATACTGAGAAAAAATTATTTATAATAATAGACGCAAACTCTGTTTTTCACAGAGCTTATCATGCCCTGCCACGTTTTCAAAACAAAAAAGGTGAGTTAACAAATGCGGTTTACGGATTTAGTTTGGTGCTTATAAAAACACTTAAAGATTTTAAACCCGATTATATTGCTGCTGCTTTTGATGTGCCCGGAAAAACATTTCGCGAAGAAGAATTCGAGGATTATAAAGCTCATAGAGAAAAAGCCCCTGACGAATTGTACGAACAAATTCCTAAAATTAAAAAAGTACTGAAAACTTTTAATATACCTATTTATGAAAAGGAAGGTTATGAGGCGGACGATGTTATAGGTACCGCAGCCCAAATTGTTGAAGATAACCATAAGCACATAAATACTGTTATCGTAAGCGGAGATTTGGACACTCTTCAACTTGTTACAGAAAATACCAGGGTATATACGATGAAAAAAAGCGTGCAGGATACCGTAGTGTACGACAAAAAAGCTGTTAAAAAAAGGTTTGATCTTGAGCCAAAGCAACTAGCTGACTTTAAAGGCCTTATGGGCGATGCTTCAGATAATATACCGGGAGTTTCAGGGGTAGGGGAAAAAACAGCATCTCAGTTATTAAAAAAATATAAAACTCTGGAAGAGCTGTACGATGCATTGGAAAGCGGCGAGGCGAAAGATATCAGCGAAAGGGTAAAAAATTTGCTTTTGGAAAACAAAGAACAAGCTTTATTTTCCCGCATGCTTGCCACGATAAAAAAAGATGTAAGTATTAATTTCAATTTAAAAGATACTGAGTGGGGAGGATTTGAAGAAAGTGAAGTAGTTGAAGTGTTTAGAGAATTTAGTTTTCAACGCTTAGTAGAAGAGTTGGAAGATCTTAAAGGATTTGAACACAAAACTATTCCTTCCGGCAGAAAAGCTGAACTTTTGAGAGATATAGAAGATGCACGTGAGGCGGGTTTGTTATCCGAAAAAATATATAGGCTTGAAAAAAAACTTGTACCGGCAATTTTAGAGATGGAAGAGTATGGAATAAAGGTGGATAAAAACGTGCTGGGCGATGTAGAAAAAGAAGCACAAAAAGAACTGAATGAAGTTGAAAAAGAGATATACAAGTTAGCAGGGGAAGAATTTAATATAAACTCCCCCCAACAACTGTCAAAGGTTGTGTTTGAAAAGCTTGAGATAGATACAAAAGGACTAAAAAAAACTGCGGGAGGCAAGGTTTCTACGGCTGCGGATGAATTGGAAAAGATAAAAGGTAGACACGAAATAGTTGATTTGATTTTAAAACAAAGGGAGTTACAAAAACTTTTAACCACATATATAAAACCGTTATCAGAAACAGCTGACAAAGACGGAAGAATACATACAAAATTCAGGCCCCTCGGAACGGCTACCGGACGAATTAGCAGCGCTGAGCCCAATATGCAAAATATTCCGGTTAGGGGTGATTGGGGTGAAAAAATAAGAAGTGCTTTTGTGGCAGAGGAGGGCAATATGCTTCTTGCGTGTGATTACTCACAAATGGAATTAAGGATAGCGGCACATATGGCGGAAGATGAAAATATGATAGATGCCTTTAGAGAAGAAAAAGACATTCATAAAATTACAGCATCTCTTGTTTTTGACGTAGATGAGGAAAAAGTTACACCTGAGATGCGACATAGAGCAAAAGCATTAAATTTCGGGATTATTTACGGCATCGGCCCCAAAGCTTTTTCCGAATCAGCTGAAATTAGTTATAATGAAGCTGAGGAATTCATACAGAGATATTTCAACGTTTTTAAGGGTATAGATAATTTAATGCAGGAATTAAAAGAGAAGGCGCATAAGCTAGGTTACGCTGAGACAATTTTTGGCAGAAAACGATTTTTACCCGAGATTAACTCTCCCAACCCCCGCCTACGCGCTAATGCGGAAAGAGTGGCTATAAATATGCCTGTTCAGGGAACATCCGCTGATATTGTAAAAATGGCTATGGTAGAGACACATAAAAGTTTATCCGGCGTTAATTTACTTCTCCAGATACACGACGAGCTGCTATGGGAGGGCGAAGAAGAAAAAATACAGGAAAACGCGGAGAAAGCTAAAAATATAATGGAAAACATTACCGAGCTATCAGTTCCCTTAAAGGTGGATTATAGCATCGGTAATTCCTGGGGGAAGTTGAATAAATGACAAATAACTGATGACTGATGACCGATGACAATATAAAACTTTGTTATAAGTCATTTGTCATTTGTTATCTGTTATTTTGTGAGGCATAGCCGAACAAAATTATGTCAAAAAGTTATAAAATAAGCGCAGCGTTTTATCTTTTAACAGGAGTAGGCATCTTAGTTTCCTTGCCTTTTTTAGATACTTTCTCAGGTTTGAGTTTATGGCGGATAACAAAGCCGTTGTATGCCTTGGGGCTGATATTTTTCATAATAGGGTTTATAAAAAATAATAAACAAAAATGAATGAAATTTTTATAAATTCGGTACGGTTTATAGCACAAGTAGCGGTGTCTGTGGCAGGAGCCGCTGCTTTATGGGGTTTGTTTTTTGCGTGGAGAGGCAAAAAGAAAAATAATAAAAGTTTTTTTGAGCTGGAGATAAAGCTGGCTCCTTTATTTTTCGGTGCTTTTGCAGCATTTTTGTTTTTTTGGTGTGCGGCTGTGTTTATATATCCTTCCATCGCTTCGGCTCATGAGGGAATAGTTAGAACACATGCCGAATATATACAAAAAGGATTTGCAGCAGGACTTCCCTGGGTGGTTCTTATAACTGTGACAGGTGCTGTGGGCTTTTATCTGTACAGAGCACGAAAGAACATTTTTAAAAATTACGCACACTGGTTTTTCTTTACTCAGTTTGTTTTGATAAGTGTGTTTTTATGGCTGGTGTCTTATACAGGAGAATTATTCAGCAAGCAACAGGTGTCTTTGGGTCTTCATAATTGGCATTCTATAATAACTCTCGGAACAGTAATTGTAGTGGATTACCTTTTCTTAAAGTGCGAAACACAGGAAAAGTTAAAAAAGGTTCTGTATCCTTCTTATCCTGCTATGAGTGTAGCAATATGGACCGGCTTAGGTATAGAGTTTTTAAGCACCACTCTTTTCTCCGGTGACATTCCGGACACTTCACAGTTTTTGTTCAATCAAACAGTTATTGCTATTCTTGTTATTAACGGCGCTCTCCTCTCTGTGAAGATAAACGAAGCGCTTATTAAACTGGTAAAGTCGGAGCAACATTCACAGTTGAGCTCCGGCATGGAGAAGGTGGTTGGCATATCCGGCGCGGTTTCTTTTGCTTCCTGGCTTACAATTACATTTTTGGACTTTTTTGAGCTCCCCTTCGGGTATTGGATATTGATAGTTTTGTATCTGGGCTTTATCGCCGTCCTTTATTTCACGAAACCCTTTATGGAAAAGTATTTTGTTCACCGCGGACATATATAGTTATTTATTTTAGCGTTAGTGACCCGAATTTTACCCTTTAATTCCTTTATTGTGTTATGGATCTCGGTTTGCTTTTGTCCATCCACAAGTATTGTTTTAAAATAAATACTATACTACTAAAAAGGTCGAGCTTTTTAATTATTTAACTTTATACTTATGATAATAGAAGGAAAATTAGACGAATTTCTTATAGATATTTTGGGTATAGTCGTAGGTTTATGGGGTATATATATGGTTTATCGCCATAAGCTTGGCGGTAAGGTAGGAACAGCAGTTAATTATTTTGTCTGGGGAGTAGTGTTTCAACTCGGAGCTTTTGTGTACACTATTTTATATGGTCGTCTCGACTTAGGCCTGTCCGCTCCCGGACCTACAGACGTACATCATCTTTTAATGGCTGTTGGCATGGTGTTTTTTGCTGTTTCAGCAGTCAAATTTGCAAATCTTTTACGAACACCTTCTTCTCTTGGTGATAAATCCGAAAAAACAGAGGAGTAATATTTGTTATTTTTACCAACTATGTCCCACAAAAACACTCAAGAAGCTGTAGAGAAGCGTTTTATTACGCTTGTAGCGCAAACTTTATTAAAAATTTACGGGGAAAAGACTTTAGAGTTGCTTGTAAAACAGAATTTTGATTCTGATGAAGTAGCGGTTGTTGATTCAAAAGTGGAAATAAAAAACCGGAAAGAAAAAGAAGATTTATACCACAGCTTTATTTTGATAGCTTCCCGCAAAATCAAACAAGACCTGGGAATGGAAATGGTCGAGCAGGTTTTTAATAGTTTATATAATAGCTTAGTTAATGAGTATTCTGAAGACGAGCCCGGGGTTCGCGAGTTACAAGAGATGCTGGATAATTATGTGTTAAACCCCTCCCGTCAGCTGAACAACTTTTAATGTATGAAAGTTTCTATCGAGAAGTATTTACCCTTACTTTTTGCCGGCTTCCTTTTAGTTTCCGGGACGGTGGTTGCTATAGGAATAATTTATTTTTCTTATAACCTTGAAATTAAACGTGAGATTGAAAATAAAAAAACCCTTTTAGAAACAGTGCATACTTCTCTCTATACTGACGATGCGGGCTCGGATAAAGAGCTTAAAAGTTCAGTTATAAAAAATATAGCAAGCTCTTCCAATGTAGCATTTTTTAGAATAGTAAATCCTTCTACCGGTGAAGTAATTTTCAGCGGTAAAAACAAAATAAAAACGGTAGATGAAGAAAATCTGCCGGAGTTTACAAAACAATTGTCTGTAAGAAATGGCATTTTTCAGGATGAAGAAGTAAAAGAGATTAGTATTGCGGGAGATAGCGGTGAAGGGTTGTGGATGGGAGTTAATCTTGAAGAAATTAAAAGCACAGTTTTACAGGAAACTTTACTAGCAGTATTTTCCATTCTGCTTATAATAGGAGTGGCATATGCAGCCGGTTTTTATATGCTGCGCAAGTATTTTATTAAACCTCTTCACGAAATTGCGGAAGAAGCAAGAGAGTTGGGCGAGGGAAAATATGATTTGGATTTAAAAAGTGATTACACAGTAACGGAGATGAACGTTCTTACCTCTTCTTTAAATGAAAGTGTAAAGCGTATTAAAAAACAAAGGGAAAGGGAAAAAACTCTTTCCAAGATGAAGTCCGAATTTATTTCTATTGCCGCCCATCAGTTAAGGACACCGCTTTCCGCTATAAAGTGGACGTTTCAGATGCTCCTTGAAGGGGATGTAGGTGAGCTCACGGAAGAACAGCGAGAATTTATAGAAAGAGGAAGTCGAACCAATGAAAATATGGTTACCCTTATTAACGACCTTTTAAATGTTTCGCGAATAGAGGAAGGGCGTTTCGGGTATGAATTTGAAAAACACTCTCTTGAAAAAATTGTGGAAGAAGTAATAGAAGAAAAACGACTGAAGGCGCAAGAAGAGGATGTAACGCTCAATTTTGAGAAACCCCAAACTTCTTTACCTCAAGTCAGGGTGGATCCGGAAAAAATTACTCTGGCAATTAAAAACCTTATTGATAATGCCGTAAAGTATACATTTCCCGGAGGCCAAATAACTGTGAAACTTAAACTAAAAAATAATGCTATAGAGTTTTCTATAGCTGACACGGGAGTAGGTATACCTGAAAATCAAATGCAACGCCTTTTCACTAAATTTTTCCGTGCAGAGAATGCCATACGGCTTCAAACCGAAGGAAGCGGGTTGGGACTTTATCTTGTAAAAAATATTATTGAATCTCATAAAGGCAAAGTTTGGGCGGAGTCCGAAGAAGGCAAAGGTTCTACTTTTTACTTTACACTTCCGTTTGAGGAGGAAGATATGCCGAATAATGTTAATCCCAAAAGATTTGGGGAAGGATTCTAATATATGGAATAATGGAAATATGAACACTTTTAATTTAAATAATGCAGCACAAATAAAATTACTTTCGCCATACAAAAATTTTTTTGTATGACTTGTAAAGATATGTTTTGTGGTATAAAATAAACCAAAAGAGTTAACATGGCTAAATTACTTATCATAGAAGATGATAAAACACTTCTTAACCTTTTAAAAAGAAAGCTTGAAAAAGAAGGATATGATTTAGAGATTGCTGAAGACGGGGAAGAGGGGTTAACAAAAATTAAGGAAGAAAATCCGGATCTTGTTTTGCTTGACATAATAATGCCTAAAAAAAGCGGATTTGATGTATTGCGCGCGATGAGTCAGGAAAAAGAAACTAAAGATATACCGGTTATTATAATTTCCAACTCGGGGCAACCTGTGGAAATTGAAAAAGCCAAAGAAACAGGCCCTGTTGTAGATTATTTGATTAAAGCCGATTTTACTCCGGCTGAGGTTTCCACAAAAGTAAAAGATTATTTAGATAAAAATTTTTCAGAGTCCGAATCTTCCGACAATCCGAAGAAAAATACTTCTAAAAAAGAGACAGAAGAGAGCTCTTCGGCAGATCAAGAAAACAAAGAAAATAAAAAAAATAAAGAAAACTCTACTACTTCAATCCTGTTGGTGGAAGACGACAGATTTTTAAGAAATATACTTGTTAAAAAATTTGAAGATGAAAACTTTAGGGTCGCTCAGGCCATAGACGGCAAAAAGGCGCTAACCCTCTTAGAAGAGGAGAATCCTAAACTTATACTTCTGGACTTGATACTTCCGGGGATGAGCGGATACGACGTTTTAAAGAAAATAAAAGAAAAAGAAGAAACAAAAGACATTCCTGTAATCATTCTCTCTAACCTTGGCCAAAAAGACGAGATAGATAAGGGGTTGTCCTTGGGAGCCAAACACTTTTTAGTCAAAGCACACTTTACACCTGATGAAATAGTAGAAAAAGTTAGAGAAACTTTAAATGAAGGATAGCGTAAGTAATAAAAGGCTTATAGCGATAGTAACCCTCCTTGTATTAACAGGAGGTTTATTATATTACTCCCTTTTTACGGAAAGAACGTTGGAAATAAGCTCTGAAGCTTCTCCTGCAGCTGTGGAGGGTGCGTCCCCTTTGGCAAAAGAGGGGTGTAAAAATTATCGGAAAAGACCATATGCTGTAATGATGCCTGCGGATGAAAAAGCACGTCCGCTTTCCGCAATAAGTTCCGCCGAATTTGTTGTGGAAATGCCTGTTGTAAAAGATAAAATTACCCGTTTAATGCCTATTTTTGCATGCAGTGAGCCTAAAGAAATAGGAGCTGTGAGATCGGCAAGACATGATTTTATTCCTTTAGCTGCCGGCTTCGATGCTATATTTGTACACTGGGGAGGATCAAATTTTGCTTTAGATAAATTAAAAGAAGGTGTAGTTGATAATATAGATGCACTTATTAACCCTCAAAATACGTTTTATAGAAAAAAGGGAGCACCCAGACCGCATAATGGTTTTACTTCTTACACATATTTAAAAAACCGCGGTACAACTTTCTATAATTACAGAACAACCACAAACTTTGAAGGCTATCCCCGCATAAGCCACGATGACTATGGCAATAACGATGACAACAACAAAACCGATGCCGTGTACAACATAAGCATAGGCTACCCTGAACCTTATAATGTGAGTTATAAGTATAATAAAAAAACAAACTTTTATACCCGTTTTAGAGGGGGTAGGCCTGAGATTGATAAACTCAACGGAAAACAGGTAAAAACTAAAGTTGCTCTTGTTGTAAAAACAACTTCGCGTCAAATCAATACTCAATACAATGACGTCGATATAGCAGGCACCGGAGATGCGCTCATTTTTCAGAACGGCAAGATGCAAAAGGCGACATGGAAAAAACCTAAAAAACCCATAGACAGCAAACTCAAGTTTGTTAATAATGAAGACAAAGAAATACCTCTTGTTCCGGGAAAAGTATGGATTCACATTGTAGATAAGGACACGAAAGTCACCGGGGAAAGTTTGTAATTTCACTTATGTTTATAATACTTTACGGAGAAGACACATTTAGGAGTAGACAAAAATTAAAAGAACTCAATCTTAAAGAAAGAGGATTATTGGAGCATAGATATGCGCAAAGTACTACATTTAAAGAAATAAAAACTGTTCTGGAAAGCAATACTCTTTTCAGCTCTTCAAAAGTTGTGGTTTTAGAAGATCTTTCAGAAAATAAAGAGCTTTTGGAAAATATAGCTGCTTATGCGGGTATACCTCCAAATAAAAATACTACCTTTATTTTACTTGAGAGGAGCAACCCTCAAAACAAACACTTTAAAGCATTGCTTAACTATGCTGATAAAAAACAGGAGTTTAAAAAGCTATCTTTACCTCAACAGGTTCAATGGTTTAGCAACTATTTTTCAGGAGAGGGTATTAATATAAATCCGGCCGTTATTAAAAAAGTAGCTAATTTATGCGGAGGGGATATGTGGCAAATTTATAATGAACTTTGGAAGTTGTGCACTTATAAAAACTTAAAACACGAAAAAGCGGAAATTACTGACGCGAACATTGCTTATCTGAATATAGGAAATGTGGAGGCGCAGATTTTCCCCACGATTGACGCTATATTTAAAGGGAATGCTGACCGTGCTTTTCGGGGAATTTTAGAACACTGGCACACAGGAGAGGATCCATACAAGTTTTTCGGAATGCTTGAGAGACAACTAAAAATTATCGCTCTTCTGAAAAAAGACGGGGAGAGTGCTGCTAAAAAATTCGGTCTACACCATTATGCAGTTAAAAAAACCCGTCCTATAGCTGATGCTTTTGACTGGCCCAAAATAAAAAAGCTCTACCGAAGGATAGAGTCGCTGGACGAGAAAGTTAAAACAGGAAAAATAGATCCTTATTTGGCCTGTGAACTTTTTTCTGCTTCTGTGGGGCGTGCCTGAGAACTTGTTGTATCGGCTAAACTTTTAGCGAGGCGGGATTTTTTCCTTGCGGCATTGTTTTTGTGAATAATATTTTTCTTTGCCGCTTTATCTATTGCCTTATATAAAGTAGGGAGAAGCTTTTTTGCTTCTTCGTGTTTGTTGTCTTTGAGCAAATCGTTAAAATTCCGTGTTAACTTTTTGATACGGTTTTTGTAATTTTTATTTCGCGCTTCATTTTTTTTATTCTGACGAAGCGCTTTTTCTGCATTTTTTAGTTGAGGCATGGTTAATAGTTTATCATCCTTCTTGATTTTTTTCAAGAGTTAATATATAAGGAGTGCAGTTCCCGGAGAAAGGAGCGTGTAATATGCCATATATTTCCCAGGAAAACAGAAAAGGTTTGGATCCTGTTATAGATAATTTAGTTGATAAAATAATTGAAGAGGCGGAGGCATTAGGCGGAAATGATGCCGATTTTGCGGGCGTTTTAAATTACGCTTGTTCGCGGATCGCCGCACAGGTCGTTCTGAAAAAGTTTGGTCAGGTGAGGTACTGGATCGTGGCTTTAGTTTCCGGTGTATTCAGCAATATCGCGGATGAGTTTTACCGCCGTTTGGCAGCGCCTTATGAAAATGGAAAAATTAGAAAAGAAGGCGACGTGGACGTTTATAAACAACTTTTGGAAAAGATGTAGTTGCGCTTTTCGCCCCGGTTATTTATCGGGGCTTTATTATTTTTAATTTGTTTCTCTTATCCCTCTCTCAAGATAAAGTAACACGTATCTGACCTCTGCTTGTAGGACTGCTGTTGAAGTTAGACTTCAACAGCTTCACATGACTTATAAAAAATACTCGGTAGTATTTTTAATACCCATAATAGGATGCTTGGGGTGCCCTATTGTGTTCTTAAGGGTAAAGCAACCAGGGTCACCCTGTCATGCGACAGGGTGCCATATCGGATGATAAGGCAGACCCCGGTTGTCTTAAAAACTTTCCTTCAGTTCTTCTAAGGTTTTAGCGTTCTCCAATTTATATTCTCCTATTTGTGTGCGTACAAGTTTTTTTGCGTATGTCCCTGTACCAAGCTCTCTTCCTATATCCCGGGCAAGCGCGCGGATATACGCCCCGGAGCTGACTTTTGTACGTATTTTCAGTTCAGGATAGTCGTAACCAAGCAGTTCAATATTATAAATATTCACTTTTTTTGGTTCTAATTTAACCTCTTCTCCCTTTCTCGCAAGTTCATATGCTTTTTTACCTTTAACTTTTTTTGCCGAATACGCGGGAGGTAATTGTTCCTGTTTCCCCTCAAATTTTTTCAAAACTTCCTTAACAGTTTCTTCATTTGGAATTTGCGATTTTGAATTTGTTTGCCTGCCTGTCGGTAGGCGGGTATCTTGTATCCTTGTATCTTGTATATTTCCTGTTACGTCATCAGTAGTTCTTTCTTCTCCCAAAATAAGTGTTGCCTCGTATATCTTATCCATTTCCATAAATTCATTCTGTTTTTTGGTTTCTTCTCTTCCTACTAACACTATAAGCAGCCCTTCTGCGAAAGGGTCTAAAGTTCCTGCGTGGCCGACTCTCTTTTCTCCTGCTATTTTACGTACTTCGTCCACTACATCGTGTGAAGTTATACCCGAGGGCTTATTGATAAGTAACATAGCAATGTGCAATTTATGTGTTGTTTTCGTTATATAAAAATAAAGAGCTGCTGTGAAGCAGCTCGTTGTGTGGTTAATTATGGTAATAATCGGGAAGGGATTCGGTTCCTTCTTAAAATATCTCCGAAGTGCGAAGTTATGCCTACCTCGCCTTTCAATAAAATACCATATCCTTCTCTTCGCGCTTCTTCTGAAAGCTCTCTCAGTTTTTCTAACCCTTGTGATATATGAAATTCAACAAACAACGCATCCGGATCCCCCGGATAAATTATTTTTTCGGCTGATTCCGAAGCTCCGGTGTGCAGCTGCAATATCCATATCTGTCCGTTACTATAACTCCACTCAAAGTTTACTGCTCCTAAGTAGTTTGTAAGATGCCTCCACACGCTTTCAATTTTTTCCTTAATCTCGGGAGGTATCTCGGCGGGTTTTTGACGTCCCACCATAAATTCTTCACCCGAACCTCTAACTCCTTCTATATATAGGCATCCATTTTTATCAGTAAGTGCAGCACCTGAAAATTCCGCATTTACGTCATCTTGAAAAATAAGAGAGGAAATTTTATCTCCTGTGGGATCCTCTTTGCGCATAAGCTCAAAGGGATCTGTCCATTCGTGTGTTGTGGTAAATTTACCCGGTTCTTTTTGACGAGGGCAGGTGCGCGTCCATATACTCCTTTTACTTCGTGAGGTTGGTATACCGAATTCAAAGTAGGGTATAAGGCGCCCCACAACTCTTGTGTAAGGCACTCTGCATCCCAGCAGGTGGGCCATAAGAAGTCCGAATGCCTTATCGCCCATATCCCGGCTGTAGTTATTCGGCCATACAGGTGAAGGAGGTATAGAAAACTGTTTTGTGTCTCTTTTCTCAAGCTGCCATATGATCACGCGCTCTTTACGATATCCTACACCGTGTGGGTGTACTGAAAATTCTATCCTGTATTGATTACTCGGATAAGGAATATAACTCAAGTTGGCACCGTATGCAGTCATGGCAAGATCTTTTGCCAACTGCAAGGGAAGGAGCGCGCAACCTTCTTTTTCTACGCATCTCGGTGTGTCACGTGAAGAAAATTCAGCATAATTTCCTATTAATACTCCGGAAAAACCGCCGTCGTTTACATCTATTGTTTCATGAACTATAGAGTAGAATCCCTGAGATGCGTACTCATTCACTTTTTTCTGTATTTCTGCGGGGTCGGTTAAGCCGTACTCAAAAGGATTTCCCTCCATTTTGTCCGGTTTAAAAGTCCGGATATTTATGCTCGGAACTCCGTGGAAGAAAAGAAGTTTTGCCGCTTCTCCCGGAGTGTTGGGATATTGTTCTGCATCGCTGATTCTGGAGTATCTTAAAGTTTTATCGGGAGCGAAACTGGAAAATCTTGCAATATTGCCGCCTCCGAAGGCAATTTCTTCTAATGCCTCGTCTTTGTAACTCATGCCTTACCTCTCAAATCGCATAACTTGCCGGAACATTCTTTAAGTATCGGAATGGAAAATCCGTTATTTTCAAGTTCATAAATAGCTTCATCCAGTTTTTCAATTCCTTCCTCCAACGACAAAATATTGCCTTTTTCATTATACACATTGATGCTTGAGCTTTTCACGCGGTTCTCTATTCCTCTTGTAAATTCCTGAACGGCTCCGTTTGAGTATTCCCAGCCGTCCATCATATAAATCTCTTTAACCTTTTCGTCTATTACGGCGAACCAAAATTGCATAGAATATTCCTGTGGCCAGTTTGCAGTTGCCTCTTCAAAATCTCCGGGAACCACTATAGGAAAGCACGTTTTGGCTGCGAGCAATCCGCTTTTTTCCCGTGCCTCTTCCATATTGGGCCTGATAATCTCTTTTTCTACAATATCTGGATTTAGTTCCTGGCGGCTTTTTACGCCGTGGCGCTTAAGTACTTGGTAAAAGCGTACTCCTGTTGTAACCGCATGGCTAAAATAGCTAAAAGGCGAATATATCGCGCGGTAAGCACTTAGAACCAACTCTACTTCTTTCGGATTTTCCGGGTTGTTTTTCAAGTAGTCCACCTCCCTGGTTTTTTCGGGAACTATATTAAGGTTAGCAAACTATTCGGCGGGGGTCAATTTAGTTTTTACTTTTCGGCTTCGTTGCCGGAGTCATTCTTTATTTTCTTTATTTCATCGCGCAGTTGTGCCGCTTTTTCAAAGTTTAACTCTTTAGCGGCGGCTTTCATCTCGCGCTCCAGCTCTTCTAACGCCATATTTTTATATTCTTCGGCACCCTCCTTTTTAGGGGAGTCGGTTTCTAATACTTCCGGCATACTGTATATTTCTTTCTTTACGGACTCAGGATTAATGCCGTGTTTTTCATTGAATTTTTTTTGAATTTTCCGGCGCCGTTCCGTTTCTTTTATTGTGGATTTCATAGAGTCCGTCATCTTATCCGCATACATAATAGCCCGGCCGTCAATGTGGCGGGCTGCGCGGCCTATGGTCTGAAGGAGTGTGGTTTCGTTGCGGAGAAAACCTTCTTTGTCCGCATCAAAAATTAAAACCAGAGAAACTTCCGGAAAGTCCAGGCCCTCTCTTAAAAGATTTATACCTACGAGCACATCGTACTCTCCCTCCCGCAATTTTTGTATGATAGGCGGGCGTTTTAAGGTATGAATTTCAGAATGTATGTATTGTACTTTTACGCCTTCTGAGTTTAGATATTCCGCTATCTCTTCTGCGAGACGTTTTGTAATTGTAAGCACCAGGGTGCGCTGCCCTTTTTCTTTGTTTTTTTCTATTTCCTCCATCGCGTTCTGCATTTGGTTTTTCGTGGAGCGTATTTCAATAGGAGGATCAAGCAGGCCCGTCGGCCGCACAATTTGTTCCACTATATTTTCACTACCGGCAAGGTTTACCTCGTAGTCCCCGGGTGTTGCCGATACATATATGGTTTGACCTATGCGTTTCTTAAATTCCTGAAATTTTAGAGGGCGGTTGTCTACCGCGGAGGGAAGACGAAAACCGTGTTTAACTAAAGTTTCTTTTCTTGCGCGATCACCTCCGTACATTCCCCGAATTTGTGGAATAGTCATGTGTGATTCATCTATAACAGTCAGGAAGTCATCGTATGCGTGCGACATATAGTCAAGGAGCGTAAACGGCGGAGATCCGGGCTCTCTGAAGTCAAGGTGCCGCGAATAATTCTCAATTCCCGGCGCGTAACCCATCTCTTCCATAAGCTCAAGGTCGTAATTTGTTTTTTGTTCCAGCCGGTACGCCTCTACGTCTTTACCTTCTTCTTTTAATTCCTGCAGCCGGTTTTGCAGTTCCGCGCGAATATTTTGAATTGCTATTTTTAGTTTATCTTCAGGCGTTACCCAAAAGTTTCCCGGAAATATTTTTACCTCATCTGTTTCTTTCGTTTCGTCTAAATGGTCTATCTCCGGTGTTGTAACTTTCGGGGGCCTGCGTGATATACCGGCAATTATTTCTTTTTCTATTTCAATTGAAATTATTTCTTCGCCGGTAGCGGGGTAAATTTCAATTCGGTTACCTTTGGCACTGAAATTCCTGAAAGCCGGGTCAAAATCGTTTCTCTCAAAACCCATACTTACAAGAGAGTTCAACAATTCTTTTCGTTTCATTTTTTGTCCTTTGTATAGCGTGAGAGAAACCTGTTGGTAGGATTCAGGAGAACCGATTCCGTATATACACGAAACTGAGGCGACTATCAGGGTGTCATTACGCGTTAAAACATCCTGCACGGCGGAGTGCCGCATTTTATCTATTTTTTGGTTTATACTTGCGTCTTTGGCTATGTAGGTATCTGTTTGGGGAATATAGGCCTCGGGCTGGTAGTAGTCGTAGTAACTCACGAAATAGTGTACCGCGTTTTCGGGAAATAATTCTTTAAATTCCCGGTAAAGCTGCCAGGCCAGAACTTTGTTGTGGGATATAACAAGAGTCGGTTTTTGTACGTTTTGTATTACATTTGCGGCTGTGTATGTTTTTCCGGATCCTGTCACACCGTGAAGAACCTGGTTTTTTGTACCGGCTTTTACACCTTTTTCAAGCGCCTCTATGGCTTTCTTTTGGTCACCCTGTGGTTTTAGGTTTGTGGTTAGGTTGAAGTTCATACTAATTTTGCTCGTTATACTCGCAAAATACAATGACTATGACCATTACACAGCGCTCGCGCAGCGAGCGCATTATTTATCGCGCCTGCCTGCTGGCAGGCGCGATAATGTCATGGTTATAGTTATAGTCATAGTGCTCGTCCGTCCGCCAGCCGGCGGACGGACGAGCTCATATACTCTACAACAACTTCCATTAGATGTCTATATACCCGCATTGTTTTGTGTATGATATCATTTAAACAAGATGAAAGGAGAAGATATGACAAACCCGGGCAAACTGATCGTTGTAGAAGGCGGAGACGGAACCGGTAAACAAACCCAGGCCGAGCTTCTTGTTGAAAAGATTAATAAAAGCGCGAAAATTCAAGGGCAAGCTCGCTATGTTAGTTTTCCGAATTACGGATCTTACTGGGGAGATAAAGTTCAGGATTATAAGAATGAGGAATTTTGTTCTTTAGAAGAAAGCGGGCCTTTTTCCGCTTTGTTGTACTCTATGGACCGCTTTGATCAGCGGGATTACTTAATAGAAATCCTTGAGAGAGGCGACTGGATTGTTTGCGACAGATATGTGGAGAGCAATTGGGTCTACCAGGGAATTAAGATAGCTGACATTGAACAAAGAGATCGCTTTCAGGAATTTCTTCGTGAGTTTGAATACAAAAGGGGAGAGCTCCCGGTGCCGGATATATTTTTTTATTTGGATATAGACATATCTTTACAAAAGAAGAGATTGCTCGAGAAAGCCGAATCCGGAGATACCGATGCACATGAAAGAAATCTTGAGTTTATGAAAGAGAGTATAGAAGAATATAGGCGTCTTGCCCGGAAACACAGCTGGGAAGTCATAAATTGCTGCAATGAAGCTGGAGAGCAGTTCCCCCGACAGGAAATAGCAGAAGAGATCTTTAACAAAGTATGCGAAACGACTCTTTAAGGGAGTCGTTTTTATTTGTTATCAAACGCTCATTATGCGGATAATGCGTCTTCGGCGCTTCGGTTTTTTCTTGTTACATATTACGTATTACTTATTACTGCGAGTCCGTCCGTCAGTCGGCGGACGGACGAAGCGAATGCTGGACATTCATTAAATTTATGATATAGT
>CAYMUG010000010.1:0-22597 GCA_964393575.1 uncultured Candidatus Saccharibacteria bacterium
TTGTGCCCAGGGTGGGATTCGAACCCACACGTCTTGCGACACTAGCTCCTAAAGCTAGCGTGTCTGCCAATTCCACCACCTGGGCAATATTTAAGTATTTAACCACGCTTTTTTGATTATACCAACCCTTTACAAATTTATCAATATGTAGTATAATTTGGATAGCTCTTAAAAACCTGCTCACCACTCCTAACAAAGGAGATAGCAATGGCTAAAAGTAAACTTGGCGGCTTCGCTGAAGAAGTGGCCGCAGAGTTGTTTGCGGAAGGAATTACCAACAGTGGTAACGACAGCAACAAGAAGGGTAAAGGTTCAAGTGGCGCTTTTGCCGCTCTCAGCAAAATGATACGCGAAAAAAAGAAAGAAGAGCGAGAGCAGCAAAAATCAGCAGCTTCTCTCTGGAGGTTCATTCATGGCCCTCTGGAGCGCGAACATCCGAAAGCGGCAAAGAAGTTGATCCGTCGCTCAACGGATCGCACCGCTCGCCGTGCGAGACGATACAAGCCGTACGACGAGTATGAGATTCTCGCCGAAGACCGAATGAATAAAGCCCTCTGTCTGTTCGTTGAGGGCTGTGACGAGGCGCAGACCACCGAGATATTAATAGACTTGTCCGAGCTCTCAGACCGGGACTTTGATGCCATGGTGGAGGCGGTTTTGAAAGAACCGGTATATGCCATGGCGGTCAAGGCCAGCGCATCAGCACAGCATATGATGAATGCACTGCTTGAAAATCTTCCGGAGAAAGAAACGGTTCTCCAGTGGATTCGCTGGGCTGATCATGAAGCTGCGAGCACTACCCGCAGAGCGGGACACGCCTACCGAAGAAAAGTAGTCGGCCTGAACCAGTGGCTGGACTCAAAAGGAGTTAAGTGATGTCAAGCGAATTCGCAAAAACACTGATTGAAGAAGCCAGTCAATCCGCAGAGCCCACGGCTGAGGCCGCTGGGCGGATTATCCGCCTCTACGACCGAATCGCCCGCCAGGCGACGGTCGTGGTGCTCATCTTTTTTATCGCTGTTGCTGTAACAGCAGCAGCTGGTTGGAAGGAAGCGACCACCGTTATAGCGTTTGGACCGGCTACAACGGTACTGGTCGTCTGGATGAAGTGGCCCGCCATCGTCAGTGCCGCGTTCGCGGTGAAGGACGTCGGCGGCTGGCAGATCGACGGAATTACCGTCCCGAAGGTAAGAATTCGGGAAAACTCCAGAAAATTTCTGTCACTCGCCGGCGTCACGACAGCGTTAAGCATCTACATGATCGTCGTGCCGGTGGAAAACGACCCCAAGTTAGTGCCTTTGCTGGTACTTGCAGGGGTCGGGTTCGCATTCATTAACCTGGGACATTGGCATTCAGGAGTATTCAGGAAGGCACGTGTCTTCCTGGCGCTACTTCTTATAGGCCTCACGGTGGTCTTCCTTACTGGGGGCCGCGATAGTGCTGCGGCTTTCTTCGGCGACAGCGAGGGTACTTCGACTACATCGAAGGAGGAGATAAACATCGCCTCAAGCCCTCCCTCATCAGTATCAGCCGAGCAGGTGGAAGTAGAACGGGAATCTGTCTCTACCCTACCCACCTGCAGCGGGCAGCCCTCCGAACTGGAGCTGGATGAGGGCGACAACATTGTCCTCACGGCGGAAGACAGAAGCTGTTGGACGCCGTGGGCTGACCCGCCCCCAGGATCAACCATGGACTGGACTCCCCTGCAGGAAATCCCCGTCTACGTGGAATGGAGGGACGGAACCTCCACTCTGGTTGATCTGGGCGAACAGATCGACAGCAAGGGAGAGGGCGGCATGCGCTTTCGTAGCGCCGGAGGTCCTCTCGAAATTCGAGTTATTGTTAGGAGGTGATATAGCACCTAAAACCCCTCCTGTCTACAGACAGGAGGGGTTTTTCATTAAATAAACTATTTTTACTTTTTACACACCCACAACTCCTCGTACAATAGCGGGAATGGCTCTTGCTATACCTGCAACCACAAGACCTATAATCGCATATACAAGCATACTCTTTGCTTTATTTGATTTAGACGGATTTCCCCCGGAAGTAACAAACAGAAAAGCAGCAACTGCAATAAACAGGGTTGCAATTGCAGTAAGAACGAAGAAGACTATCCGTGTAATAAATTTAATAATAGCAAATACACAGATCAATCCATGGTCGCCAGCTGTATTTTCTCCCCCGGCCTGGTTACTCGTAAGGTCAAGATTACTTCCGGATGGATGTTCTCCAACTGTAGTGCCTTCGCCTGTAAGAGAATGTGCTTCATCGTGAGTAACTGTTACACGAATCCGGCAATTTTCCTGATCTTGTTCGTTGTGGTTCCCGTGAGCTAAAGCAGTTGAATAAAAACCACCTGCTGCAACACCCAGAAGAGTGATTACTACAAACACCGCAATTGATTTTTTTATAATGTAATACATTAAATTAAGAAGTTAAATTTTTAAAAATAGTGTTTATGCTATATACTATCCATATTAACCTAAAAAACTTAAATAATGCAACGAAGTTTTTAACCCCGGTTTGAAAACACACTAACACTAACGATGATAAATGATTAATGACACTAACATTGATACCAACTAATGACTATTAGAGAGGAAGAAATCTCAAACATAAAATCACCCCGCCGGCCGGCGGGGTGATTTTATGTTTGATGTGGCATTGAGGTGAATATTACACACCGATAATTCCTCGTACCACAGCAGGAATAGCTCTGGCTACAGCTGCTACGGCAAGACCTGCGACTGCGTAGATAAGATAGGTGCGTGCCTTGGCTGCTTTGTCGGGATTGCCTCCGGCTGTAACAAACAGGAATGCTGCAAGAGCAATAAAGAATACAGCAATTGCTATCAAGACGAAGAATAGAAGGTTTGTCACAAATTTAACCAATCCGTAGGTGCACACAAGCCCGTGATCTCCTGCCATCTTCTCTGTAGTCTGGGTTGTTTCTTCTACAACCAAAATATCTCCGGTCTCGTGAGTTGCACCAGTATTTTCTGTACCTGTTAAGCCCGTGAACTCGCTGGGCTCTACAGTAGCCCTGAGACGACATGTGGTGGTAGAGTCTTCAGGACCACCGTCGTGTCCGCCGTGAGCAAGCGCCAAAGCCGGAGCTAAACTCAAAGAAAGCAAAAGGGCAACTAAACCAAATGTAAATGTTTTTCTTAACTTACTAAACATTGTTTTATAATATTAATTTTAATTTGTATTGTGAAAAACGACCTTGTTATATTAAACTAACCTTTTACACTTTTTATTATACCACAAACCACCGGGTACAACAATTTATCCGGGAAGCAAACTTTCCACAACCGCAACTATGGCCTGAGCTAAAGCAATAATAGTGAACCCTATGAGGGCATATTTAAATATCTTTTTAGCTGTTTCTCTTTTTTTGGGGTTTCCCCCTCCTATAATAAAATAAAACGCAGAAATACCTATCATTAAAGCAAATATCGGTGTAGCAAAAACAAAAAGGACGTCTATAAGCTGGTCAATAAATTCCTCAAAGCTATCCGCTGCAAGCGGATTGGGCAACGATGTGGAACCATCATCTTCTTCATGGGTTCCGCCATGGTCTGCAATTGCAGGTAAAGGAGTAAATATAAAAGCAGACAGCGAGAAGAGAAGCACGCTTATCACAAAGCTTGGAAATAAAATTTTACTACTTTGAATATATTTAATCATTGTATTTCAATAAACAAAGAGTCAATTCTGTTTTGTGCCTCATCCAGTGCGGAATTTACGGAAGAATCGCCTGCGATAATATTGTCTATCGTTTCTTTCATTATAGCATCCGTTTGAATTGCTTGAGGTTTTAGCCATGATCTGGCTGTGGGTGCCTGCTCCGCAAATACATTGCCTTCGTATTCGGAAGCCAGAGATTTAAGCGCCGGCGGCAAATTTTCGGCTTCCAAATAACGGCGGTTAGCACTTTCCTCAGTAGTAACATGTTTAACAAAATCCCATGCTTGCTCCGGGTTTTCGGTAGCTCGCGAAACACCGAGTCCCCAATAATTTGCATAGTTCACCGGTTGCTCTACTTCCTTTGGCTGCGGCATTTTTGCAACTTTGAAATCAAGATTATCGTTTTCCTCTTCAATTCTCTCCATTTGGTGAGAGTAATTAAACATCATCACCGCATTTTCATTGACAAAAGCACTAAGCGAGTTCTTTTCCTCAGGGTTCCATGTATAATTTTCCGAGCTCTGGTCTGAAAATGAAAGGTAAAACTGTAAAGCGTTTTGTGCAGGCACCACAGCTCCGCTCTCTGTATTTACCGGTTCGGCAAAATTAGGTCTTCCGGAGTCCGTGTTCATGCGCGCGCCGCTCTGCAACATAAGCAAACTAATTATATCCACCGCGCGATTAACATTTGTACCACCCAATGCAGCGCCGGATACGGCAACGCTTCCGTCTTCATTTAAAACCTTCATACGATTTGAATAATCAGCGAACTCTTCCCAGGTTTCGGGAGGATTGAGTAAATTATGGCTATTAAAAAACGCTTCATTATAATACAGAGCCAGAGTGTCCAAATATAAAGGCAAAGCATACACTGCTTCTTCACCTGTAGCTGTATTATTTCTGGCAAAATCAAACCTAACAACATCCGGATACTTACTCATAAAAGATGCAACATTTTCTCCTTCCGTAAAATATTCGTTTGCGGGTTCTAAAAACTTTCTTTCCATGGGTAGCCAGGTATTATGAATGGCATATATATCAGGCCCGTTTCCCTCAGCTATAGCTGTACGTACTTTATTTCTGTATTCTTTCAAATTTGCAGCATCTACCTTTCTGTACTCTACATTAGTATCGGGGGCATGCAGGGGTAAACTGTCTTCATAGGCATTTATCATTTCTTGATAGGCATTCGCGGAACCAAAAATTCCCCATACTTCCAGATTAACTCTTTCTCTTCTTCCTTCTTCATCTCCGAAGAAACTAAAAACAACAATAGCTAAAATAACACCGACAAAAACAGCGGCTATAACTCTATTTCTTTTATAAGGAGGAATATTTTTTAATTTTGACAACATTCTATATTTATTTTAGCGCGCCCTCTCCCGATTCGCAATAACCAATAACCAAGCTACAATAACCAAACAAATTCCAATAACCAAAGTATTTTATTTGGTGTTTGGAATTTTGGGCATTGATTATTATTTGATGATTGTCTGCCTGCCGGCAGGCTAGGCGCGATAATGTCATGGTCATAGTGGTTTTATGTCATCGTCATCGTCATAGTCATCGTCATTGTGGTTTCTCAGTTATCTGTCATTAGTCATTAGTCGGCTTTGAAAATATAATAGTATAGTGTGAGGAGGCAAAATCCGGGTTTTCTTCAAAAGCCAGCCCTGCCTCTTCAGTAAGTTTCCTTATATTATTTTCGGATATTTTTTGAGGAGGTCCAAAGGGAGTATTCTCGCGCCAATCTATAACTATCAAACGCCCGCCCGGTTTTAATACGCGAAATGCTTCTCCTATTATCGCAGCTGCTTCGTCCACCTGATGCAGAATATTCGCACAAAGCACCACATCCTGCGAGTTGTCTTCTAAGGTAGAACCTCTCTCTTTTTCCAGATTTGCATGTATAGTTTTAATCTGAAATGTTCCATCAAGGTTTTTATGACCTTCTAAAACCTGTAAAACGCTGATGCGTGCATCAATAGCATTAACCTTGCCTTCTTTGCCCACAATATCCGCCATTGCCATTGAGTAGTGGCCCGCACCGCTTCCGAAGTCCGCAACACTCATTCCTTCCTCTATTCCTAAATCTCCTACTGTATCGTAAGGGTTAAGAAAAGAAAATTCTTTTGTGTCTTTTTCTTTTTGTGTCATTGGAGCACTGTTCTGCAAAAGGAAAATTAATTTTTTCTACACTGTTGCTATAGAAGCAACTTTATCGGATTTCTGAAGATTCATTATTTTAACCCCTTGAGCTGCGCGGCTTAATTCAGATATATCTTTTAGAGCAATTCGTATCACCTGTCCTTTCTCGGAAACCACTATTAGCTCCTCTTCTTCTCTTATTATTCTGATGCTTACTATTCCCTCTGTCTTGGATGTGATTTTCATCGCTTTTACACCGGAACCCCCTCTTTTCTGTTGGTTAAACAGAGAGAGCGAAGTTTTTTTACCGTAACCATTCTTGGTTACAATAAGGAGATTATTTTTCTTGTCTTCGGGTTTTATAAGATCAGAGCCCACAACTTCATCATCCTTGAGGTTAATTCCGCGCACACCGGAAGCATTTCTTCCCATGCTGCGCACATCTTTTTCCGAAAACCTTATAGCATTTCCGTTTTTTGTTACAAGCATTATCTCATCATTTCCGCCGGAAACTCCCACCCAGTTTAGTGTATCTCCTTTATTGGTGCGTAGAGCTATCAGACCGCTTTTACGCACATTTTCAAAATCTTTCAGGGGGGTTTTCTTTATTATACCTTTTTTTGTAGCCATCACCAAAAAAGAGTTTTTCATCTCCTGGCCTTTGCGCAAAGGCACTATAGTCGTCACCCATTCCTCTTTATGAAGATCAAGAAAATTAACAAGTGCCTTACCCCGGCCTGTTCGGGTGCTTCCCGGTAACTCATACGCAAATGTCTTAAATACTTTTCCGGTATTGGTAAAGAAAAGAAGTTCATCGTGTGTAGAGGCGGTGAGAAAGTGGTCTACAACGTCATCTCCGCGGGTTTCCATGCCTATAATACCTTTGCCTCCCCTGTGCTGCGCCTTATAACTTGAAGGTGGTACTCGTTTTATATAACCATCTTTAGTCATAGAAATAATAGTATTCTCTTCCGGAATAAGATCTTCGGCTTTAAATTCGCCGGCACGGGAAGTGTAAACTTTTGTTCTTCTCTCGTCACCGAATTCTTTTTTAACCTCTTCCATTTCTTTTTTAATTAGTTCCCACATTTTCTTATCACTTTTAAGCAAAGCTTCCAGCTGCTTTATTAACTTTCTTTTTTCTTCAAGCTCGTCCTCTACTTTTTTACGTTCCATATTTGCAAGGTTATGGAGCCGCATATCCAAAATTGCCGTAGTCTGTCTGTCAGTAAATTTAAATTGTTTTATAAGGTTGGCGTGAGCAGTTTGCCTGTTTTTTGAACGCTTAATTATTTCTATAACCTTATTTATATTATCAAGAGCTTTTTTAAGACCTTCCAGTATGTGTGCCCTATCTTTGGCTTGTTTTAAATCGTGTTTAGTCCTTCGGGTAACAGTATCAAATCTGTACAGAATGTACTGTTCAAGCACTTCTTTTAAATTCAACACCTGTGGTTGAAGTCCTTCCACCAAAGCTATCATATTAAGGTAAAATGTCTTTTGCAGTTCAGTAAACTTATACAATTTGTTGAGGGTTTTACGGGGCTGCGCATCTTTTTTTAACTCCACAACAATACGCAATCCTGTTCTGTCGCTCTCATCACGTACATCCCTTACCCCCGGAAGCTTATCTACCTGGACTAAGTTAGCTATTTTTTCTATTAGTGAAGATTTATTAACCTGATACGGAATTTCTGTAATTTCAATAACATGGCCCTTTTTTGAACCTGACTTTTCTTTTATTTCCGCTTTTCCTCGCGCAACGATTGGGCCTTTGCCCTGACCGTATGCCTCATGAATTGCCTTTTTACTATAAATATTGCCTCCTGTTGGAAAATCAGGCCCTTTTATATATTGGAGTAAGTCCTCCATCGTTGCGGATCTGTTGTCTATAAGATGTGTTGTGGCATCTATAACTTCAGAGATATTGTGCGGAGGAATGTTGGTCGCCATACCCACAGCGATGCCCACAGTGCCGTTTACAAGAAGTTGAGGTATAGCTGCAGGAAGCGTCTCCGGCTCCTGTCGGGTTGCGTCATAATTGTCGCGCCAGTCCACTGTATCTTTCTGAATGTCTTCAAGCATAATACGGGTAATGGACTGCATTCGCGCCTCTGTGTAACGCATAGCAGCCGCCGCATCACCGTCGATAGAGCCGAAATTACCCTGTCCTTCTACTAAGGGGTAGCGCATACTAAAGTCCTGTGCGAGGCGCACCATTGCGTCATAAACCGCCGTATCTCCGTGCGGATGAAACTTACCCAGAACTTCCCCCACAACAGCCGCGGATTTCCTAAACCGCGACCCCGGAGATAATCCCATTTCGTACATAGAGTACAAAATCCTTCTGTGTACGGGTTTCAATCCGTCACGAACATCCGGAAGAGCGCGCTGAACTATTACACTCATTGCGTAATCCAAATACGCTTCCTGCATTTCTGTTGTAAGCTGGCGTGCTTTTACGTTGCCTGTATTGTTATTTTTGTTATTTGCCATATAGTAAATATAATCCTCAGAGGCAGTACCTGCCCCGCACCTTCACTTGTTACAGGTGCGGGGTGGATGTTGAATTATTTTCTTTCGTTGAGGTAGCATCTTCGGATGCGGGCAGAGTGGATGTAGTTGAAGTTCCGGTGTTACGCGTTTCTTCTTCTGTTGTGGTGTTACTTTTTGTATCTTCGTTTTTCTTTAAAATACTTTTAAATTCCGGTATATTTTCCAACCTTTGGTTCATTTCTTCTTTTTTTTCCTCAGGTAAACTTACTTTTCCCAGCTCCGATAAAGAAGTTTTTACCTGAAATACATACAGTACCGCCAATCCCGCAAAAGCAATTCCTATAACCGAAAAAAATATAATTATTCTTTTTTTATATGACATAATGCGAATACTGCGAATTCGCAATAATTAGTATACGGGATTCGCATTAACTCTCATTAACTATTTAGCACAACCACATCCATTCTCTCGTCGGGTAGATCTTTATTTTTAAAAGTGAATTTATCCTGAGTATCTTCTCCTTTATGGCCTATTTCATTAAGAAACTTGTCGACTCCGTCCAGCTGCAGATCAAGATTTTTTACTTTATAGTGCATAGGTATAACAACTCTCGGCTGCAGCTGGTTTACTATTTCTACCGCCCCATTAGCGTCCACAGTAAATTTACCGCCTACCGGAACCATCAAAACGTCTATATCGCCCAGGGATTCTATTTGGTTTTCGTCAAGATTATTTTGCCCTATGTCTCCCATATGACAAAGCTTTACATCCTCCATTATCACCTTATAGACAGTGTTTAATCCTCTCTCATCTCCTTCCTTGGCATCATGAAAGGAAGGAATACCGTATACTCTAATACCCTGATACTCGTACTCTCCGGGGCCGTCTATTATAAAAGGATCGCCCTTTATTGCTTTTACATTATTATGATCATAATGGTCATGGGTCACCAAAACCATTTGTGCCTCCGTACGAGGCGGATTTAAGCCGATCTTTTTATCAAACGGATCAAAAACAGCGGTCTGTTTTCCGCTTTGTATTTTAAAACAGGATTGTCCGTGCCAAGTGATTATCATACAATAATTTTGTTCGCCTTCGGCTCACAAAATACTATAACAATGACTATGACACAGCGCTCGCGCAGCGAGCGCATTAGTTATCGCGCCTGCCTGCCGGCAGGCGCGATAGTATTATGGTTATTGTCATTGTCATAGTGCGAGCGGAGTTCCGACGTTACGTCGGAACGGAGTCGGAACGGAGTGAGCTTAACTACTTTATTGTATCATTATTTAACCCGCGATTCAATGTACACGACCTTCTCAACGCACTTGATAAAAAATAAACTATGTGGTAACTTGCTACAGTATGACAACTAAGGTGAATGAAAACAAAGTAAAATTAATGAAAGAGCTTGCCCAGAATCAAAAATCTCTTTTCCAGCTGCCTAAAGAGGGTGATGTCGTGGAAGGAACAGTGCTGGGCAAGGAAGGAGGTGTGCTATATATAGACCTCGGCTCAGTCGGCACCGGTGTTGTGTACGGAGTAGAGTTCTTTAAAGCGCAGGACATAATAAAAAACCTGAGTCCGGGCGATAAAGTAACAGGTAAGCTAACAGAGTTGGAAAACGAAGACGGCCACAGAGAAATATCTATTAAAGAAGCCGGGGAAGAAAAAAACTGGAAATTACTGGAAGAAAAAATGCATAATAAAGAACCAATTGATGTAGAGGTTACAGAAGCCAATAAAGGAGGGCTTATGGTCAAAGCGGGAGATTTAACCGGTTTTCTGCCGGTGAGTCATCTTACTCCCGAGCACTATCCCCGTGTTGAAGGCGGAGATAAAACAAAAATATTAAAAGAGTTGAATGAATTGGTAGGCAAAACTCTGCAGGTTCATGTGCTTGATATGGACCAAAAAGAAGAAAGGTTAATATTCTCCGAAAGAGAAGCTGAAAGTGAGGAGATAGAAAAAGCCCTGGCTAAATACAACGTAGGAGACGTTGTGGAGGGCGAAATTACGGGAATTGTAGATTTCGGAGTATTTATAAAATTTGATCCTCTCATTGAAGGCCTTATTCACGTTTCCGAACTTGACTGGTTTCTGGTACAGGACCCCCATGATATAGTTGAGGTCGGAGATAAGGTAAAAGCAAAAATTGTTGATATAGATGATGATGGCAAGGTTTCACTTTCACTAAAACAGCTTAAAGAAAATCCATGGGAGGACATAGAAAAGAAGATTAAAAAAGGAGATAAAATAAAAGGAAGGGTTACAAAAATAAAGCCGTACGGTGCTTTGGTTAAAATAATCGAAGGTCCGTCTGAGGCAAAAAACATTCAGGATGGTGTACAGGCACTTCTGCATGTAAGTGAGTTTTCCTCTTCAGAAGGTAAAAGCGGTGAAGAAAAAATGGCGGAACAACTTGAGGAAGGTGATGAATATGAATTTGAAGTAAAAGAAATTGTACCTGAAGAATACAAAATTGCCCTAAAATTGCCCTCATAATCCTGTTGCTAACCCTTCTTCCTTTTTTTAAAATCCGCTTTTTGCGGTTTTTTTCTTGCAAAATTTAATTTTTTAGTTATAATTTATAAGATTTGAAAAGCCGGGATTTATACCGCACAACGCACTACTTGCCCGCGTGTAAGCAGTGCATTGTGTGGGATAATATCCACAAGTTCCTTAACTAAAAGAGAAAGAAAGGGTATAAGGATGCCTGTTAACCTTGCCAAGGTAAAAAATGACGACCTTGTTTTTATCGCTTCCGGAGGACTCACCGAAGTGGGCAGTATGAATGACCTGAACCTTGTTTTTAACGGCAGAGTGTATAAGTTTGACGCAGGCCAGGCAATCCCGGGTGAAGGAGAAGAACTTTCTAAAACGCATTTTCCTGAAAATATATGGGTTCCCCGTAATTCTCTGGAGATGGCAAGCGTGGTTATTTCACACGGCCATTTGGACCATATCGGCGGAATAAACTATGTCTTGAACTCAGTTATTCCACAAGGTAGCCGACCTTCGGTAATGTCGTCTTCTTATACAAAGCGCATTGCGAAGATGGTGAATAAATCCCAAGCCGAAGAAAAAAACTTACCTTCTTCTATGGACCTGCAAACAGACAATTACATTGAGTCCGTAACTGCCGGGCACACAAAGCGTGTGAATGATGCCGAAATTGAATTCTTTTCGGTGCCTCACAGTATTCCCGGATCTCTGGGATGTGTTGTTACAATTGCCGGAGTACGCATTGCGTACCTCGGTGATGTAAAGTTAAACGGAGAAACTCCAACCACAACTCAACACTTCAAGAGAGAACTAATAGAAACAAACTGTGATTATCTTCTGCTTGATGCGACAGGAGCAGACAGAGAGGGGCAGGCGCCCCCGGAAGACGATGCTATTAGCGAAGTGTGTAATATAGTAGACAACCACACACGCGGCAGAGTTTTTGTAACGCTTTTCTCATCAAATACATACAGAACTAAGAAGATAATGGAGCACATTAATAAAAATCATCCCGGAAGACAGATTGTGGTTTCAGGAAAAAGCTTGTACAGACATCTGGAAGTTGCCGGCTTAAGAGCGGGGCGGGATTACGATGCATATTCCTGGCCTTTTGAGACCGAAATAAACGATGATGCCGTTATTTTTGTTACCGGAGCAAACGGAGAAGAAATGAGTACTATGGACAGGATGATGAATGGAAATGTCGGAAAACTCTTCCCTACTCCATATGATGCTGTGGTGTTTGCCGCAAGCACGGTACCTATTCCTGAAAACCAAGAGCGTGTAACAAAACTCCTTGATCGTCTGGAAACAACCGGGTGTACGGTTTATGCATCGCCTGATGTTTACAGTGAGGAGGCCGAAAACATAAATTTGCGTCTTCGCCCCTGTCATGCCTCCGGCCACGCGTTTCAGGAGGATATAAAAGAAATAGTTGATCTTACGGACCCTAAGTACATTATTCCCGTGCATGCCGACCGCAAGAAAAGAGAATCTGTAGCTCATATTTTTGCAGATCAAAAAACCGTTCTTTTGCCTGACTCGCGAGAACCCCTCCTTCTTTCGTAACTCACCAAATCTACCATAAACCCCGTCCTCCCGACGGGGTTTATTAACTAATACAACGGAGGCCTGACCCTGATTGCCGAAATCTTATCAATCACCTAAAAGATATTTTATTACCGATTACCGATTACCGATTACTGATTACTGATTACTGACTTTCATTGACTTGCAAAAAAAATAATGTATAATAGGCGTACAAATTCCGGTCGTATAAGGAAGGAGGGATTGTGGCACATCCTACCAGATGTATAAAACTGGTTCATTTGGATTTTTCAGCAAAAAAGCCACGCTTCGTCCCCGAGGGCGTGCCTCGGTTTGATGAAACACCGGAAAGATTCAGGCAACGTTCTTTAAGAAAACCTTCCGGCAAGAAAATTATGGATCCGGTACCGGATACTGACGTCTCAGAACTACCGGACGCTTTAGAAGCTCTGGGGTACGAATTTGTCTCGCTAAAGCACTTAGTTTTACTGGATGATTACTCTGAAACCGGCATTCCCACAAAAAACGTTTTGCGGGCGGTATTTTGTACAAGCGAGTATGCCCATCCTTCCTCCGAATTTCTTTCTGTAAAAGAGAAAATGAGGCAGAAACTTATGGAAGTTATGACCTCCGCCGCGTGGACTGCAGAGGTATATCGAAATCCTTTTTACTGGAGCAGAAAGGAGGTTTCCGGTCAATACGCTATTTCTTTCAATATGAATGCGAGAAAGCCCTATTATTATCCTAACGGCTATAACGTTGTTCAATGGGAGAGAAACAAAAACGGAAAAAAAGTCGGAGAAATGCCGGCTCCTGTATCCCCGAGGTGGTACCTCAAACTCTACCCGGACGGTACTTTTGAGCCCATTCCGCAATAATAACTCAACCTTCGTTCCCGATGCAGTAATCTTGTTTGGATAGCCAAAATCTATTGACATAAATTATCTTATATGTTAATATTAAGGCAGTTCTGGCAGGAATAATTTTCCTTTCAGAACAGTGTACTGTACATACTCGTAGTAGGAGGTCGAAAATGACGACCAAGAAGTCAGCAGCCACGGACGAAGAGTTGGCCACCCTCGCCAAGAACGGCGTGGGAGCAGAAGCCATGAGCTTCTGGGATGTGGTCGGGCTGGCGGAGCAGCTTTGGCTGCCCAAGGCCCACCTCACCCAGCCGGACGTCATCTCAGAGCTCGAGGGCGCAATGGGCGCTCTCGACGAGATGTCGAGAGTCAACGCCTTCCGTCAGGTGCTGACCGGCGCCATGGAAGGCCGGTACAGCCAGATGGCTATCTTCCCCTTCGCCCACTTCGCGTGGACGAAGAACGAGGACGGCACCCACCGCAACCGCATCCCGGAGGCGAAGCGATTCGCGTCCATTGTGGACGCGATCGTGGCGGAGTCCGCGGAGGACTCACTCCAGCGTAGGCGACAAGCCGCCTACGCGGAGATGACAGCAAACCTCCGCGACGAGTCCGGCCACCTCGACGAGAACCGCCTCGTCCAGGCCGTCATCGAGACAGCCGAACGGAGCGATGAGCCCTTCTGGGTGGACTCGGCAGAGTTCATCTTTGAAGGGGAGGTCCGGGAATCGGACCTTCAGCTCTCGGATCTGGTTCGTGCCGGGGCCATCTCCATCGAGGGAACCGCCGGCGGCGGCACCAAGGTGCATGTCGCCGGAGGCCAATACATGACCTCCGCGGTCGACCGGCTGGAGGAAGCCGGATTCACGGAGGCCGCCAAGGTCCTTCGTGTGAAGACCCAGAGGAAGCAGCACACCCCCGCCGTCGGGGCGGGACTCCGATCCCTAGTCCCCGCCGATGAGGAGTCGTCCTCCGACGACTCCTAAGCACCTTCAGGCCCCTATGCAGCCAGCATAGGGGCCTTCGTTATTTTAGAGATGGATTGCCTTGCCACGCTTTTGTGTTAGCCGAAGGCGAACAAAAACACTCACCAAGATACAAGGTACCATCACCAAACAATAAACAGTTTGGAGGTTGATTATTGAAAATTTTTTGGTTGTTGTTTCTTGGTCATTGGTTATTATTTTGGATGGGGTTGCGCTTCTTTTTAAAAATATGTATTATATGATATCCTGTTTATATAAACCTAACAAAAAAATAAATGAAATATAAAAACTTGCTTAAAAACATTTTAGCCGTAGTACTTATTTTCGCTCTACTTGCAAGCTTTGCTTCACTCTTTTATTCTCCGTTTGAACAACCTGAAGAGATAACTTTGGGCAAAGTTGCACGTGAAGTGAAAGAAGGCAACGTGGAGACAATAGAAGTTTCCGGCAACGAGCTTACAGTTACGCTAAAGGACGGCACAGAAGAAAAAGCTATGAAGGAAGCCGAATCTTCGCTTTCTGAAACCCTGAAAAATTTCGGCGTCACCGAACAACAAATAACCGCAGCCAACATAGAACCCCAGGGGGAGGGCGGAGCTAAGTTTTGGCTCGGAATTATAGTGCCGTTTGTAATTCCTTTCCTTATAATCGGTTTTGTCCTCTGGTTTATGATGCGGGGCGCACAACGCGGCGCGGGTCAGGCAATGAATTTCGGAAAAAGCAAAGCAAAATTGTTCGGAGGCATGCAGGGCAAAAAACAAAAAGTAAGATTCAGTGATGTTGCCGACGAGGCTGAGGCAAAAGAAGAATTGAAAGAAATTGTAGAATTCCTGAAAAAACCCAAAAAATTCCTGCAAATGGGCGCCCGCATTCCCAAAGGCCTTATGCTGATGGGTCCTCCCGGCTCCGGAAAAACTCTGCTCGCTAGAGCAATTTCCGGAGAGGCAGAGGTACCTTTTTACAGTATTAGCGGCTCTGAATTTGTTGAGATGTTTGTGGGAGTGGGAGCTTCGCGTGTAAGGGACTTGTTTGAAAACGCAAAGAAAAATGCGCCTTCCATAATATTTGTAGATGAAATTGATGCTGTAGGCAGATTGCGCGGGGCCGGGCTCGGCGGAGGAAATGACGAGAGAGAGCAAACTCTGAACCAAATTCTCTCCGAAATGGACGGATTTGAGCAGGACACCAACGTTATAGTTCTGGCAGCCACAAACCGCCCCGACGTTCTTGACCCCGCCCTTTTGCGTCCAGGCAGGTTTGACAGGCGTATCGTAATAGACCTTCCGGACATAAGGGCAAGGGAACAAATACTTAAACTTCACGCTAAAAACAGTCCGGTGGCAAGCAACGTTGACTTTAAAGAACTCGCCTCACGCACCCCCGGTTTTTCCGGAGCCGATCTTGAAAACCTGGTTAACGAAGCAGCCATATTTGCCGCAAGACGCAAGAAAAAACAAGTAGGGCCACAGGAATTTTACGACGCTATTGAAAAAGTAATATTGGGTCCGGAGAGAAAAACAAAAGTATTTTCTGAAAAGGACAAAAAAGTAGCAGCGTTCCACGAAGCAGGGCACGCGGTAGTCGCACACTCTCTCCCGAACAGTGACCCCGTGAGAAAAGTTTCTATTATTTCCCGCGGAGGAGCGGGCGGATACACACTTAAAACACCGGAAGAAGAAACCAGTTTCCGTACCAGAAAACAGTTTATAGCCGAGCTTGCTGTATTATTAGGCGGTTACGCGTCCGAAGAGCTGTTTATGAACCAGATATCCACCGGCGCTTCTAACGACTTGGAAAAAGCAAGCCAACTCGCGCGTAAGCTTGTAACCCAGTACGGAATGAGCAAAAAACTCGGGCCTGTCGTGTTTGGTGAGAAAGACGAAACAGTATTCTTAGGAAAAGAACTCTCCGAACAAAAAAACTACTCAGAGGATGTGGCTTATAAAATAGATCAGGAAATATCTAAACTAATAAAAGATGCTTACCAAACAGCAAAAAAACTACTGAAAGAAAGAAAAGGATCGCTGGAAAAATTAGCAGATTACTTAGTAGAAAAAGAAACTATTGAAAGAAAAGAGTTTGAAAAACTTTTAGGAGAACCGGCCTCAACCTAAAACTAATATAAAAAATATCCCCCGCGTGTAGCGGGGGATATTTTTTATATTTCTCTGATGATTTCTATTTCTTCGTGTCTCGCGCCAAAACGCAACGCCTGTGCACGTGTGGGCATCCACACGTCAACTTTTTTCCAGTAACGGCTGTTCATTCTGTCTTCAACCACGAACACCTGATCACCGAAGTGGTCGGGTATCCTTAACTTGGTTCCGATAGGAAGGAAGTTCGCAGCCACGACTCCATGCCTTGTTCTTGTCCCTGAAGCGGTAGTGTAAGGAGTGGAGTCGGTCTGGTCAGGAGTGGAAGAATAAGCCGTCATAGGCACATGCTCCGTGCGCACCACTTGAACCTGTTTCTTTCTGGGAGGTACCGGCTGCACGTAAAACGAGCTCTCTTCCACGACTCTTGAGGCTTGGAAGGGCTCTTTCACAAACTCCTCTTTTTCATCGGATTTTTCTTCATTACTATCTTCAATTTTCTTTGCTTCTTCTGCGAAATGTTGTCTATCAAATAAAGCAATGACATTCTCCGTCGGAGGAAAATTAAACGAAAGCGCAGCATAAGCGGGAGAAAGATGTGATGTAAAAGCTACAATTAACGCAATAACGAAAAAAGCAGCTCGGCGAATAAGAAGTTGATATTGTATTTTTTTACTCATATGTTGGAGTTTATGCCGTACCGTATACCCAACGATACGACTAAACAAAAAACCTCCCTTGCGGGAGATTTATATGATTTTAACATTTTTTAATTCAATGTCAACCCCTTTATGGAGTAAATTGAAGCCGGACTTCAAACAAAAGCTAAAGAATCTAAAGTTCAAAATTTTCGCGATCGCGAAAATTTTGAACTTTATTTTGTGTAAAAAAGCGCAGGGTATAAATAAAAAAGCGGGGGTTCCCGCTTTAAAATTAAAATATAGTGTTTGCCGTTTCTTTAATAGCTTTTATCCTCCAGGGGCGCAAAAGAACAACTGAACCGATGAATACAGAAGAAGCGCCGGCATCATAATATTTTTTCACATCCGAGGAATGCAATATGCCTCCGCCTCCGTTGATGGGTTTTGTGAATCCCATCTTGCGCAATTCAAATATTCGGTCACACACCATAGAAGAGAGGGCGCTTCCGGAAACTCCTCCTCCGTTAAATTTCTCTAAGGGTGAGGGGGTATCACTGAAAGTGCTAAAAGGTATAGCATTTGAAATACACAAAGCATCGCACTCCGGGTGGCTATTGAGCTCAAAAATCGCCGGCATAGGAGCGGAAGCAATGCTGTACTTGGGCACAACAGGCACACCCAACTCGCCTGCTATGTTGAGCACTTTTTCAGATTCGTTTATAAGCTCCCGGGGGTTGTGCTCTGTATTAGGACAGGAAAGATTTACCTGTAAGCCAAAAGGCGCTGAAAACTCATCTTTGCGTGCGCCTATTGTATATATAATTTCACGAAATTCTTCCAGACGTTTTTTGGGTGTGTCGGCAAGCGATGTTATAGAAATAAAAAACGGACACGTACGCCTCTGCCACATACCGGTGTTGAGTAACGGTTCTATTCCGGGGTTACTTAAACCAACCGCATTAACTACAATACCGCGACGTAAATAAATCTTTACGCATTCCGGAAAGAGCTCTTTTGGCGTATAGTCCGCCTTGAGCGGCATATTGCCCTCGCGCGATGGAAGAGTTGCGGTTTTTGAAACAAATGTTACATCATCAAAATTCAACCCTAAGGGCCGCATCATCTTATGAAACCAATAACCTTCTCCGAAAAACCCTTGCACGCCTGAGGCGCCGAGAATATTACCGAATTCAATTCCGCGGAGCTTCATACCCTACTCCTTTTTGGGTTGGAAAAAGGAACTTATGCCGTAAGAATAGTAACAATATTTTATAAAGAGTACAACCTCATCGCCTCTTTGGTTTTTTCCAGAACACCTGAGGTAACTTTACGCCCTTCGTTAGTGCCTTTGCGTAGAGTGTCCTCAACAATTCCGTCTTGCTTTTCAAGCTCCTGCCTCTTTTCCCTTATAGGCGCTAAAAATTCTTCCAACACATTTACAAGCCGTTTTTTTAACTCTACATCACCCAATCCTCCTTTTTGGTAGCTCGCTTTTAATTCTTTAACCTTATCCGCATCCGGATCAAAAACGCTAAGGTGTTCAAACACAACATTACCCTCCACTCTGCCCGGATCTTCCTTATGTATATGCTCCGGATCTGTGTACATTTGCATAACCTTGTTTTCCACTTCGTCCGGTGAATCTTTAAGGAAAATCGCGTTATTCAGGGACTTAGACATTTTTGCCCCGCCGTCAATTCCCGAAAGACGCGCGTGTTCAGCTAACAGGGCTTCGGGGCGCTTAAGCACTTTGCCGTAAATACTGTTGAATTTATCCACGATTTCACGGGTTTGTTCCAGCATAGGAGACTGATCGCCTCCGACAGGTACCAGGTCCGCGTCAAACGCAGTTATGTCCGCGGCTTGACTCACAGGATACATTAAAAACCCTGCGGGAACATTTACTCCGTCTTCCCCGTTACTAAGATCGGGGTTGTACCCCTTCTCCCGCATTTCCTCTTTAATAGTAGGATTTCTTTGTAATCTGGATAAACTTACCAGATTAAGATAATACAAAGTAAGTTCTGATAATTCCGGGACCTGTGATTGTAAAACTATATTAGCTTTTTTCGGGTCAATACCCACAGATAAATAGTCCAAAACCACCTCACGAATGCTGCTCCGTATTTTTTCCGGATTATCAAAATTATCCGTTAGCGCCTGCGCATCGGCAATAAGCACAAACGTGTTGTACTTTTCCTGTGCTTCCACCCTTGCCTTAAGCGACCCCACATAATGACCCAAATGAAGTGGTCCTGTGGGCCTGTCTCCGGTTAATATAGTTTTATTTTTAGTTTCTTCTGAATTCATCTTATTTGTGTCCATAATCTATTAATAGCATTTTGAGCATCCCGTAGAGCGTCCTCTATAGATTTTTCGTTTTTTACCACTCTTTCTATTTCTCTTTCAATAATTTTTTCGGTCTCAAAAGTATTGGGCTTATGCCAGGATTCCGCGGTTAATATCTGGTTAGCAAAAACTTCAAGATTAGGTTGATTTTGGATTTGCCATGGTATAAGCGATTTCAAAGGAACAGGCCTTTCGGAATTACGGATATATGTTTGTATATTGTTCTCCCTTGCTAAAAAGCGTATAAATCTCCACGCTTCTTCGGGGTGTTCAGAGTTGCGGGAAACAGCAGGGGCCCAATAATTTGCATAATTTATACGTAAAATAGCGTTTTCCAACTGAGGTGCTTCGGCTACTTTAAAATTTAAGCGGGAATTTTTGTCGCGTAACACATCAGCAAAAGAAGAGTAATTTATCATCATAGATACTTCTCCTTCCGCAAAAGCATCAACAGAATAACCGCCAAAAGGATCCCAGGCAAAATTCGTGTGTTCGGGTTCTCCGAATGACAAATAAAACCCGAGGGCTTCTTCCGCTACGTTCACTGTTTCTCCTTCCCTTTCTTCTTGTTTAACAAAATTCGCGGACCTACCTAAGCCATCTAACTCTACACCCTCCTGAAACAGAAGCAAACTAATTATATCCACGGCATTGCTTATATTATCGCCACCGGTTATACGCCCGGCTGTATCAGATGCACCTAAAGCTACGCCTCCCCTTTCAAGTTCTCCCTCGGCATTCTGTACCCGCAAAATCCTTGCGTATTGCGCCAATTCTCTCCAGGTTTGAGGTGGGCTGTCCAAACCCGCCTCTTCAAAGTGATCTTCGTTGTAGTAAAGGGCAAGAGTATCCAGAAAAAGAGGCATTGCGTATATACGCTCCATTTTTCTTCTTGCATCCCGATCTTCAAATACTAAATCATGAGAAACAACATCGGGATACTTTTCTTTAAACTCTTGTAGATCCTGGTTCAGTACTTCGTCAGCCGGCACAAGCCGATCTTTTTCCATAGGTACCCAGGTATTTTGTATTGTATATATATCAGGACCTTCTCCGGCGGCATAGCTTTCAGTTAAGAGGTTTCGAAAACTTTCTTCGGGTTTTTCCCCTGTTCTGTCGGGTTTTCTTTCCCTGTATTCTATCGTTATATGAGGATTTTGTTGTTCGTACTCCTGAATAAGCTCCTCATACACAGATCGGTTGTCGACAGCATCCCAGAATTTTAAAGTGATAGGTTCGGGTGTTTCTTCCCCGCGAGGAAAAAATATAAAAGCCAAAACAGTCAATACAATAATAACCAATACTCCTATTAGAAAGGGTTTCGGATTCCGGGAAATCTTTTCATAGTAGATTTGAAACTTACTTTTTTCTTCGGGAAGAGTTATACGCATATACTTTAATTTTAACATAAAAAGAGTGCCGTTGGGCACTCTTTTTTTATTTTAACAGAGCATTTTACAACAAAGAGCAAGCTATTAAGCTCAGGCAAATTACTGTGAATTTATGTTGAATTTCGCGCTAGAAACTCACGGCCCATACCGACTTCCGTATTAACCGGAATATTTCGCTTGCATAGAGGGCAATCCATCTCATCCCATGCGTCAAGCTCAACATTCACGAGAGATATGAGCTTCGGAATATCACCCACATCCTGTGCCGTGATGCCTCCGCGGTTGCATAGCGCGCCGAGGCCTATAACATTGCCGCCGATTATTCGCGTGGCCTCTATCACTTTAGCGACGGAGCTGCCGGTGGTGAGAACATCTTCCACTACGAGAACGTTCTTCCCGGCTATGAGCTTACCGTAACCGCGCTTGATAACGAAAGTATCTCTATTTTCCGATTTTTCAGCAAAGACACTGAACGCCTCGCGGCCGTTTATCTCTGTGAGATGATAAGCGGTCCATTGAGAGAGAACCACACCACCTATAGCCGGAGCAATAACTGCCTCCACGTCATCGTTCGCGAATCGCTCAGCGATAGCACGACAAAGGCGCGACGTGTGTCTGGTATACGGATAAACCGCATCCTTATTGATATAGGCAGTACCGTGACGCCCGGAAGTATATACAATGTGACTCTCCGTAATGACCGCACCGACCCTGTTAAGGAGCTGGAGGACATCCCGCTCGTTCATGCTTTTACTTCCTTTCTATAGGTATTGATTGATGAGATTATGCAGCTTCTCTGTCTCACACCGAGCCGCTTCCGCAAAGTCCGGAGCGTTCGAGGCGAAAATGATGCCGCGCGATGAATTAATAATCATTCCTTTTCCGCGACTGTCCTTTCCTGCAGAAACGGCCTTCTCTACGTCGCCGCCTTGTTTGCCGACTCCCGGAATGAGAATAGGCATATCATCAACGATCCCGCGGACCTCGCGGAGTTCATCGGGATAAGTTGCACCGACAACGAGAGCGCAGTTGCCGTTCTTATTCCATTGGTTCGCCACGCGGCGCGCGACAAAACGATAGAGTGGGTCGCCATTCACGGACAAATCCTGAAATTCATCCGCGCCCGGATTGGATGTACGACAGAGTACGATCACACCTTTTTCTTCCCGCTCAAGAAATGGTCGCAGTGCTTCAGCTCCGAGATACGGATGAACCGTAATTGCGTCCGCCTGAAGGTGGTCAAACGCAAAGTTCACATACCGCAAATTAGTATTGCCGATATCCGCGCGTTTGGCGTCCAAGATTACAGGAACATCCGGAGCGATAGCGCGGACATTTAAAATAGTATGACGCAAAGCCGCAATACCTTTATCGCCGTGTGCCTCATAAAACGCGGAATTTAACTTGTATGCACATACAAGATCTTTAGTGGCTTCTATAATCTCGCGATTGAACGCGGTGATGATGTTGTCTTTATTAATACCGGCCCGGCGCAGCACAACAGATTCCGGAATTTTTGCAAAATCACTATCAAGTCCTATGCAAACGAGGTTGCCTTTGTCCCACCGGTAATTCAGCATATCTATGAAGTTTCTCTCACTCATATAGCTCTCCTCCTCTTTTGTGGGGAACATACGATTATAACCCGGCAATCGGGTCTAATACTAAAACCAGATTACCTAAAATGCGACGGAAAATCAAGCGTTGAGGCAACCAAAAACTCGGCTCAATCAATGATTGAGCCGAGTTTTTGGAGAGAACAAGGTTTCCCGCTCATAAAAACGGGGCGAGGGTTAACATACCGAGGCTGAGAGCGGCCGAGGGGAGTCGAACCCCCGTCTCATGCATGGCAAGCATGTGTAATAACCACTATACGACGGCCG
>CAYMUG010000011.1:0-1514 GCA_964393575.1 uncultured Candidatus Saccharibacteria bacterium
ACTAACACTAACACTAACACTAACACTAACACTAACACTAACACTAACACTAACACTAACAGTGACAGTGACAGTGACAGTGATGCTGACACGACCACAGTCCAAGAGAATTCAACATCCACCTCTGAAAATACGAATAATAATACCTCAGATCAAAAAGAAGAGCTTTCAGAAGAGGAAAAAAAACGAAGAGAGTTAAAAAACAAGTTAGAAGAATTGCAAAAGGAATTTGAAAACAACCAACGCCAATTAGAAAAATACAAAAATCAAAAACAAAGTTACGAGAGAGAAGTTTCGATATTAGAGAACGAAATCAGAAGTATAGAGCTGCAAATACGCAGAAACCGCCTTGTACTAAATCAGACAGAACTTGCCGTGGAAAGCCACAAAGAAACCATTCGCGAACTTGAGGAAAAAATAAAAAAACAAAGACAGCTTCTTTCAGATGTTGTATTAGGTTTATATAAGACGGACAATGTTTCTTCAGTAGAGATGATTTTAACCAGCAAAAGCTTGTCGGAATTTTTCGATGACGTAAACAGAAGAGAAGCTATTCAGGGTGAAATGGAAAAAACCCTCACGAAAGTACGATCCACGCAAAAGGACCTTGAGAAAAAAAAGAAAGAACTTGAGGAAAAAGCAGAGGAGCAGGTAAGAATACTCAGAGTACAGGGCACTCAGCGTGAACAGGTAGCCGTAAAAAGAAATCAAAAAGAGCGTCTTCTGGCTCAAAGCCGCCAAAAAGAAGAACAATTTGAAGAAAAGACAGAGGAAACCAAAAAAACAATACAGGATGTAAGGAATCAGCTTTTCCGTCTTGATAACGCCGGAGTCGCGCTTAATTTCCAGGACGCTTATGACCACGCAAAATTCGCATCGCAACTCACGGGCGTCCGCCCTGCGTTCTTATTGTCCGTACTTAAAAGAGAAAGTTCTTGGGGTAAAAATACCGGATTATGCCGGCTTGTGGAGCCAGAGACGGGCACAGGCAGAGGCATCAATTCAGGTAAGCTTATATACCGTGTTATGAAGGCCGACCGCGATGTTCAACCCTTTATGCAAATTGCCGATGAATTGGGGATCGACCCCTTTACTAAAGAAGTTTCCTGTCCGGCTGATTTTATAGGCAGTAACGGTACATATTACGTGGAAGATTATAAGAGTTATGTTGAGAGCGGCAATTCTCTTATCGGATACGGCGGTGCTATGGGTCCCGCGCAGTTTTTGCCCTCAACATGGATGGGGTGGCGGGATAGAGTCGCCTCTCTGTTGGGGCGAGCACCCAATCCGTGGAATATACGCGACGCGTTTGTTGCCTCAGCCGTTAAACTTGCTGATGCGGGAGCCGCGCAACAGACATATAGTGCCGAGAGAAGAGCGGCACTCATATACTATGCCGGCGGAGGTTGGCAAAACCCAACTTACTGGTCTTATACCGACGCAGCAGAGGTTGGCGTAATGGATTTGACGGAAAAATACCAGAAAGATATAGATATTTTGGAGGGGAACTGATG
>CAYMUG010000011.1:1614-21358 GCA_964393575.1 uncultured Candidatus Saccharibacteria bacterium
TGGATTTGACGGAAAAATACCAGAAAGATATAGATATTTTGGAGGGGAACTGATGACAGATGATTTATGATCCTAAACCAGAGAACCTCCGTTTCGCGGAGAACCACGGTTCAGGGCAGACAAATAACTGATGACCAATTGTAAATTATCAACCTGTCTCACTATACGAGAGAGGTTGATTTATTTAGATAGCTATAGTAATATTTAGGCAGTTCGTTGGATTTGACGGGAAAGGAGATGGCGTGGAAGACAAAACCGGCAGGAGAGAAGGATTATATCTTGTTGCAGGCTTTTTCTTGGGCGCGTTTATTTCGATAATGTTTTTTTATGGGTTAATATTGGGATTGCCGAGTGATTTCGATTCGGATACAGCAGAAATTGTGTTCGTGGGTAGTCGCACCATGATAACAGCGGATAATACGCAGCAGTTCTGCTTTGTCTCTAAACAAAGAAACGGGGAAGAAATAGATAAGTTATATTGTGTGAACGAAGAGTCCATATTCAACCTTGAAAGAAGCGCATTAGGCGAAGAAGCAATCAACACTCCTCCTAAGCCCGGAGATGAGTTCATCGTCTCTTCTGTCTCACACGAAGACAAGGAGGGTTATCTTCTGACGTCCTCATCTTGATTTATTTATTTCAAAAACCCCGCCCGGCGGGGTTGATTTGTTTAGATATTTATGGCACAATTCAAAGTAGTTCCTTATAGTTGATCAGGAAAGGAGACGCCGGTATGAACTTCAGTCGAGTGTTGGGTATATTATCCCTCGCGGTTGTCGCGTTTCTTTTGGGAGATTTTGTTGGTTTGCCGTTCGAAGGTGGTACTGCCGGTAGTACTGTCGGGGACGACTTCGAGTATGAATTCGAAGACGGCGAAGAAGTCGTTGTTGTATCAGAGGATGAATATTATGAAAGCGAAAGCGAACAGGTAGAAGAAGAAGAGTATTGCTTTGCCCGTAAAAGCGACAAAAACGACGGTGAAATCACTAAAGATGAAATAACCTGCATGCCGGAAGATCGCGTATTTAATTCCCAATTTCACCGTTATGAAGGAGAAGTAGGGCAGAAACTGGGGGGTATTTTCCCTCCTAAGGAATTTAAGATATTCCATAAGTCCTACAACGGCGATAAGGGCTATATTTTGTATCATCCGGATGAGCCCAGGTACAGATAGATGAGCCCAACTTCTGAACCCCGCCGGTCCTATGACCGGCAACCAACAACCCCGTCCATGTATATGAGGCGGGGTTGATTTGTTTAGGTGTTTACAGTAATATTTAAACAGTTCGTTGGAGTTGATCAGGAAAGGAGTTAGTGTGAGTGATAGAACCCGAAAAATTGTCTCTAGAAGTGTTCAGGCGTTGGCAGGGGCGATACTTGCATTTTTGGTTGCCCTATTTTTATCTGGACTAATATTGTTTATTAGCGAGCATGTTTTCGGATGGAATGATGCTGGATTGCCGAACGAGTTCGATTCGGATGCGGCGGAAATTGTGTTTGTAGGTAATCGAACAGTAGATGATACGCAGCAGTTCTGCTTTGTCTCTGAAAAAGAAAGCGGAGAAGTAGGTAAGTTCAATTGCGTATATAAAAATATCATATTTAATTTTAATAACGACACTCTTGGAGAGGAAATAGATGATCCCGATCCCGGAGACGAATTCTTCATCTATTCTGTGTCATATAGAGGAGAGGAAGGTTACCTCCTGGAATCCTGATTTTTATTCCAAAAAACCCCGCCGGTTCTATGGACTGACGGGGTTTTTTGTTGTTCGGGATTGTCCCGCACCTTTATACGAAATATCAAGGTGCGGGAGAATTAAAATTGGACGTTTTGTGAATATTGCTGAAGATTTTCTAGTTGTGCTTCACTTAACGCGTTTGCTTTTTCATATGCTTCTTGAATTTGCTCTCCCGTAAAAGAAACCTTTTCTCCTGTTTCCAGCGCCCGGGACCCTTTCAGGTTTTGAAGATAGTCCTCCGCGTACACTTTTTGCTCCGCGTTTAAGTCAAGATTATTCTCTTCAAGGTACGATGCAACTGCTTTTCTCGCTAAGTGGGTGACACCTTCTCCTTTTTCTGCAGTTTCTGTGAAGTCACCTGATTCGGCGGCGCCTAATACTCCTCCGGAGTTTTGATCTGTAAGATTAACCTCTCCAACACTCTCGGATTCTTCAGTATCCTCTGTAGTAACCGCCGGGGATTCGTTTGCGTCAGACAAACCGGCTTGACCGTTTTCGTTTACCGATTGAGCGGCAATAAATCCTGCGGCAACCAACACTATAGCGGCCAGCCCTGACATTACTTTATATTTGTTATTCTTTATAAAATTTTTCACTTGTTTGTTCCATCCGTCAGATTTTGCTTTTTCTATACTTTCCTGCATCTTTTCATCGAATTGTGGGCCATCCTGAGTTGCATTGCTTGATGCGGGCGGAGTGTCAACTTGAGGTATTGTAAAGTTTACTCCGGGAGCATTTTCCTCGTTCTTTGTTGCAGAATTTTCTTTATTAAACATTTCATCGAACATAAGTTTTGTGTGTCCGACCCTCAATTTGCTTGGAAAAAAATTTAAGCAGCAAATTGAGAACCGGAACTGTTAATTTTTGATTTACTACACTTAGTAAAACGTTTAAAGTTCTCAATTTGCGTTTGAGGACGGACCCCGAACTGTATATAACCACAGATCACGGTTAGGGGTGCAGTTCGGGTATAAAAATTTTGTTAAGGAACTATAGCGAAAAGAACTAAACTATTTATTCAATATTTTTTTCTAATTCTGAAATTATATCATCTAAGTTTCCGTTCATTATATCTTCAATTTTATGCCAGGATTTATTTATTCTATGGTCTGTAATTCTGTCCTGCGGAAAATTATAAGTTCGTATTTTTTCGCTCCTTTCAGCGCCTCCTATTTGTTGACTCCGTTGTTTTTTGCGTTCTCTTTCCTCTTTTTCCTGTTGAATCTTAAGGAGTTTGGAGCGTAAAAGAGTCATTGCGGACTCTCTGTTCTGTGCCTGGCTTTTGTGAACCTGGGATGCTACTGCTATGCCGGTAGGTAAGTGCGTTACTCTTACTGCGGTTTCAACTTTGTTTACGTTCTGCCCTCCGGGTCCTGAAGAACGAAACGTTTCTATTTTAACATCCTCAGGTTTTATTTCAATATCCACTTTTTTAGCTTTAGGCAATACTGCAACTGATGCGGTAGAAGTGTGAAGACGTCCTCCTTTTTCGGTTTCAGGTACTCGCTGCACTCTGTGCACTCCGCTTTCACTTTTTAATAAATTATACACTCCATCGCCCTTTACTTCAAACACTACCTCTTTAACGCCTCCCAGGGTGTCTTTATTTTCGTCTATTTTTTTTATCTCCCATCCTTTATTTTCCGCATACTTTGTGTACATTCTGAACAAGTCCTGCGCAAAGAGGGCCGCCTCACTTCCTCCTGCTCCGGCACGAACTTCCACGATAGCTTCGTTTATTTGAGATCCGGGTTTAGGATTTAAAATACTATCTAATTTTCTCTCTAATTCCGAGAGCTTTTTTTGTTTTTCCTCTAATTCATTTTCAGCCATATCGGTTAATTCTTCATCTTCGGAAGTTTTGATGATCTCTCGGTGTTCCTTAATTTCTTTTTCTAATTCTTCTATTTCCCGGGCAATATTCAAAATTTTCTGAAGGTCACTGTGTCTTTTGGACAATTCTTGTAGCTTCTCCGGATCGGAAACAACATCCTGCGAAGTTAGTTTTTCTGATATTTCCTCGTATTCTTTTTTTAGTTTTTCTATTTCTTTCTTGTCCATATGTTGAGTTCTATTATATCTTATTCGTCATTATAAACACACCTCCTTCGCAGAAAGGGGAAGGAGGTGTTAGGTTGAGTAAATAGGTTATTTTTTATTTTCATTTTCTGCCCTTTGTTTTTCCTTCTTTGTGTGCTTGCGCTGGTACTCTGTTTGTTTTTTTAATTTCTCCTGAAACTTTTCAATTCTGCCTCCGGAAACAGCCCCTCTTTCCTGTCCTGTATAGAAGGGATGACATTGACTGCAGGTTTCTATCTCTATTTCTTTTTTGGTTGCGCCCACTATAAAATTAGCACCACATGCACATGTGACTGTAGCTTTATCAAAATATTGTGGGTGTATGTCTTTTTTCATAATTTTGTTCGGCTTCGGCTCGCAAAGTAATAATGCGAATGATGCTAATTTTTATGCGAATGATACGAATTGTTTTTTGATTTAATTCGCGGCATTCGCATACCTGCCTGCTAAAGCGAGGCGGCGGGCAGGCATTCACGTCACGTAATTCGTGGTGTTTGCTATAATGATATTCGCATTATTACAAAGCGAGCTTTGTACATTCTAACTTATCTTGTAATATATATCAACTCAACGCAAATTTGAACTAAATTTGCTTTTTGATAATAAATCCCTGTTCTTGCTTGATTTTGCAGAACAGGGATAGCATTGAGAATCAACCTTACTCTTCTTCTATAACTTCGGGTTCGCCTTCTTCCATCTTTCTAAAAAGGTCCCATACTTCCGTGCCTCCGAATATGACCGCTAACCCCTCTATAAACAAGTAAAAGTGCTTGGGAGGTGTTAAATCAAAATTAAAAGCGGGATCCGTCTGAAATAGAGTGGTCATTACCATATAATATATAAATGTTATAGCGAAAAGGATTTCCCCGGGTTGTGCAGGTACCTCACAGTCACCTCTGCGTTTTATAATTCTTTTGTGAGTTGCGTATCCTCCCACTATAGTAAGACTGATGATAATAGGTCCAAGGTGTACATCGTTTACGTCTATGTAGTTTTTTAGTGAGGCAATGGTAAACCAAAAAATCATCAAGCCGTGAGATAAAGCTGCAATCCAGAATAGAAAGCGGCTTCGTTTTGAATTTCGTGTATATGGTTTTCCGCTACTATTGCTGTGACGCTGGCTTATATTGATTATGACCACCTCCTTGAGTGTGTTGACCGAATTACTATGAGTAATATTACGGTATTTTTGTGTACCAGTCAAGAGCTAAACAACATAAAGAACAGAGTAACAGAATAACAGAATAACCGATTAATAAAAACAAGGCATAAACAATAGGTTAATCTGTTATTCGGTTATTCTGTCATATGTCATTGGTGATTCCATTAGGGGTTGTGTTTATGCGGTTTTTTGTTTATACTTTATAAAGTGTATGCAGAAGTGTTAAGCTTTTGTTTATTCCATATTCAATCAAATATATTAGAATTAGAAAAATGCCTAACGCTAAATCACAAAACAAAAACGCTTCTGATGAGGTTGTATCACAGGATGAGGCAACCTCAGAAGAGAGAGAAGTTGAAATATCCGGCAATGAAATCCCTGAAGAGGTTAAAGAATTTATAGAAGCAGGGACTCATTTCGGCCATAACAAATCCAAGGTGCACCCCGGAATGTTTCCTTATATTTTCAGTGTACGCAATAGCGTGCATATTATAGATGTCTTTAAAACCAAAGAAAAGCTGGAGGAAGCAATAAGTTTTCTTGAAAATGTGGTGAAGGAAAATAAAACCATTCTGTTTGTAGGTACAAGATTTCCTCATAGAAAACTTGTAGAAGATGTGGCGAATACCCTGAAAATGCCTTATATTACAAATAGATGGTTGGGAGGAACATTAACTAATTGGAATACTATATACGAAAGGATTCAGAGCATGAAAGAATTGCGGGATACAACTAAGTCTGAAGAGTGGGAAAAGTATCCCAAACACGAGCGCATGAAGATGGAAGAAGAGGTGCATAAACTCGAACAAGTTTTCGGAGGAATAGAAAACATGGAAAAGCTACCCGATGCCTTATTTATAACCGACATATCAGAAAATAGTATTGCGGTTCGCGAAGCACAAATTAAAAACATACCTATAATTGCTATTACGGATACAGACGTTAATCCGGAGAAAGTGGACTATCCAATACCTGCTAACGATGACGCGCTTGCTTCAGTTCAGCTTATTTTGGAAAAAATAAAAGCATCTTTGGTCGAAACTAAAAAAGCCAAAAAACAATCCTAAAAGCTCACTCCGTTCGCATAGTCATCCTAATCAACTTACAACGAATACCACGAATTACATGATGCGAATCATTCGAATACAACAAATCTACTAATAAACCATTCGTAGTATTCGCACGCATTCGTAGATTCACATTACGATTTTGTGAACGAAGTGAACAAAAATCATGTCTTCAACAGAGCAAATACAACAACTAAGAAAAGAAACAGGTGCGGGTATAATGGAAGTCAAAAAAGCTATTGAGGAAGCAGGAGAGGATATAGAAAAAGCTAAAGAAATTCTGCGCAAAAAGGGTGCCGCTAAGGCAGAAAAGAAACAGGAAAGAGAAACAAGAGAGGGGAGAGTTACTTCATATATTCATACCAATGGCAAGATAGGCGTATTGCTGAAATTGTATTGTGAAACTGATTTTGTTGCACGCACCGAAGAATTCCAAAATTTAGCTTATGACATTGCTATGCATATTGCTGCATCCGACCCCAAATATATCAGTCCGGAAAATATACCCGAGGAGGTAAAAGAAACAGAGCGCAGAGTTTATAAAGAACAGTTTACAGAAGAAGGTAAACCGGAAGATGTAGTAGAGAAAATAACAGAAGGGAAAATGCAAAAATTCGCTGAGGAGGTTTCCTTGCTCGAGCAGCCGTTTGTCAAAAATCCGGATAAAAAAGTGCAAAATGTGATAGAGGATGTGGTTGCGAAGCTTGGTGAAAATGTACAAATTGGCGATTTTGCCAGATACGAGATATAAACGCGCTGAGCGCATACAACAACTATGACCATAACCATGACAAGGTGTCTCTCGTAGTTATTGTCATAGTCACAGTATATTTATGTACTATTTATTCGTATCTCTTATAGTACTGGCAAGCGGTGGAATTATAGCATTTGTATGGAAGTACTATGGCAAAGTTATAGCGAAACATATTAAAAAAGTGTTGCGCATAGAAAGAAATGAAGAGTTCTGGATCGGGCTTATAGAGCATAATCCGCAAAATCCTTATCCTTACAAAAAATTAGGGGAGTGGTATGCTAAAAATGGGCATAAATATTATGCCATTGAAACTCTAAAATATGCTGCTAAACTCAACCCCAGAGATATGGAAGTTTGGGAAAAACTAAAAGAGTTGAGTGATGAAGAATAGAATACATCCATTTCCAGCGTAGCTCAGCGGCAGAGCGCATCCAAAAATCTATATTTAATTTTTGCCCGGATAGCTCAGTTCGGTTAGAGCGCATCCATGGTAAGGATGAGGTCGGCGGTTCAAATCCGCCTCCGGGCTCAATAACCGCAAAAATTAAATATAGATTTTTGGAATCAGAGTAGGGAGTTCAATCCTCTCCGCTGGCTCCAAGTGTTGCTATAGTACAATATATGTGGTATAATTGTTAATGTATACAGCAGGGTTGGCTGAACGAGCAAAGGCACCTGGCTGTAAACCAGGCGGCATAATGCTTTCGGGGCTGCCCTGAACCGTATTGCCTGCGGCGATTTTGGTTTAGGGCGAATCTTTAAAAATTTCTGTATAGCGTGCAGGGTTGGCTGAGCGGGCAAAGGCACCTGGCTGTAAACCAGGCGGCGTAATGCCTACGGGGGTTCGAATCCCTCACCCTGCACAAAATTTGTCCAAATCTTTCCCGCTAAAGGCGGTCAAGGATTTGGGTAGAAATTTTAGTGTTGGTGAAGCAAAGCAACTTATGTTGCTTTGCGTGGGATTCGAAAGGCGGAGTCCGATTTCAATCGGACGAGCCCGGGCAGGAGCCACTTAGCGAACTCAAGTCCGTCGGCTGGCGGACGCAGAGTGAGCTTAGTGAGCTGACGCCGAATCCCTCACCTTGCACGCTGTACAGAAATAATACAAATCAACTATAGTAATATGCCGCCTTAGCTCAGTTGGCCAGAGCAACGCTCTTGTAAAGCGTAGGTCCGCGGTTCGAATCCGCGAGGCGGCTCTACGGTAAAAATAAACGGCTAAAACGTCGTTTTAGCCGTTTATTTTCTACTATTAAGCTAATAAATTAATTTATGTCACAAGAAGAAACATTGGTTCGTCTCAAGTGCAGCGAATGTGAACGATTGAACTATTGGACAAGAAGAAATAAACAGTCCAATGAAAAAAAACTTGAATTGAAAAAATTCTGTAAACAATGCAGAAAACACGAAAAACACGTAGAGACGAAAAAGAAAAACAAGAAATAATTGTTACGTAACATGCTATGTAACAATTATTCATAGGGGCGTAGCTCCAACCGGATCAGAGCATCGGCCTCCAAAGCCGAGTGTTGTGGGTTCGAATCCCACCGCCCCTGCTAACAACTAAAAAGTCCCTTGAATGGGACTTTTTAGTTACTTCTGTATGTTGCGGTGAGATTCGAAAGGCGGAGTCCGCCCCTGCTAAAAAATACTACCGAGTATACTACCGAGCATACTCGGTAGTATTTTGTTTTTTAACCTTGCTAAAGTATCAATGATCTATTATTGTTTTACTTATGATGTTGGTACCGCGAGCCGAAAGGACATTGTGATGAAAACACCCAGCATGGTTTCACCCGCTGAGGCGAAAAGATTGTGTGACGAATTTATGGAGAATATGTGCGGCCACACGTCCGACGGAGTGGCGGTTTGCAGGGAATGTCATTCAAATATTGAGATGCAGAGCGTGAACTTCTCGATACACTATGAAGAATTTGGATGTGGCGGCGCAGGTGAGGTAATGCAAAGAGGGATTCCGTTTTGCCCCAAGTGCGAGGAAACACCTAAAGATTCCGGCTGCCTGCACGTTAATTTATTCGTTTATCCCAAGTTTTCTATAAGAGCGAAAATCAAAGCCCTTCTCGGTCTCGGCGACACAGGAGGTTGATATGAGCGCGGATCCGAACGAACATCGACACAGCGTATTACATACCCATCATTATTTTGATAGAAGCATTCAGCGTGATAAACCCTGCACTAACCCTGAATGTGACGGTGTTCTGCGCGTGACAATGTTTTATGCCCCCGATAGAGGGCGCAACTGGATGAGGTGCTGTTGTTGCGGAAAAGAAGAGGTGTAACACTTCCGGAGGCAAGAGGTTCTCGTACTTTATTTATCCACGGCTATCTATAGAACCCCAAGGTCTCCAACCACCTCCAAGGTTGGACGGTTGCCACCTCCCGAAGAGGTGGTTTTTACATTTGAAGGATATTAATACCAGCATACAACCGAGCTGGTGTTTTTGTGGTGCGTTGCCAATATCTATATAAAAAAGCCGCCCGTAGGCGGCGTTGATGCTATTTAGAGGTATTCTCTAAGAATTTTCTGCCTTCATTAGTTATACGAAGTCGTCGTGTATCCCTATCGGAGATTTCAACCCATTTGGTGTGGGTATTCATAAGAAAATCCAGAATAACTCCGAGTTTAGCGTTACTATCAGAGCCGAATACTTCACATAAATTAGTGTTCAAATGTTCACAAACACCTTCTTTAAGTTCGCGCGGAGTTAGGCCTGAGTCATCGGTCTCTGCCAGTACCTCCAGGACAGCACGCCTGATAACTCCCTTGTTCATTTCGCCTCCTTGGGGCGGGGAACTCTCTGTAATATATAACGGATTAAAAATAATGTAAATAAATTAGCCCTCAGGTGTGGCACTGTGCGAATCATAAAGTTTGACATTTGTAATTATATATTGTATATTTTTTAATTATGTTCTTTTTATAAAGGAGGTGAGGAGACAAGTGGCGAGTACAGCACAGGACTACATTGAAGCGACAGTTGCGGAAACAAGGGAGATGGTTCAAAAGCGAGGCGCCACAATATTGCATGTAAACAATTTAACCGGCGATGATTTAGACGATATAGTATGGTCCGGAGGGCCCCTACACCTCAAAGCTATAGCCAAAGCCCTTGAAAGAGCCAAGAAGGGTGAGGTGGAATATTTGGCGGTAAGAGCGCCTAACGGTAGCCCTGTAGCAATAGGGGGTATTGATTATAGGGCACGAAAAGATGCGGGCACCTTATGGCAGCTTGTTGTTCACGAGCAACTTCGTAGTTTAGGCCTGGGCAGTTATTTAATTAGTGAAATGGAAAAAAGAGTAAAAAAGCGTGGTTTAAAACAAGTTGTTATTGGAGTTGAAGAAAATAATACACGAGCTTGGAGATTATACAGGAGTTTAGGGTATAAAGAATTTAGTCGCGAAAAGGACTCGTGGGACACTCAAGATAAAAATGGTAAGGTTATTCAATATATTGCACAGCTTGTTCTGTTAAAGAAAAGCCTGAACTAAAGAAAAGATCGCCTTAAGACAAGGAAAGGGTAAGAGATGCTTGCACTTCTCTCATTTCTTCTTTCAATGGTCGCCGGAGCGGTTCTGGTAGCGGGTTTTGTTGAACTCCGCATCAGGACACCACTTTCTTCCAAAAGAGTTCCATTTATACTCATGGCCGTTGGCGGCATTCTCCTCACCCTCAGCATCATCGGTTTCGCGATGGCAATGTGATGCTGTTACGGTAGTACCTTCGCCCCCGCCGACGAATAATCGTTGTCGGGGGCTTTTTTATGCTAATAATTTGAACTTCCAAGGTTCGCAGTACCGATTTGTTTAATCCACGATGATATTCAGCATTATTAGTTTCTGTTTACAAGTATCTATATCTGTGCTATAAATATATAGCTTTTAGATGGTGTCATAGAGAGGAGCAACGATGCCGGAGAAGCAGCATACTTTGCGTGTTCTTCGTGAGCAAAAAGGAATGAAACCGGCAGCCCTTGCAGAGCAAACAGGCTTATCAGGTTCTATGATACGTGGGATCGAAGAAGATGGCTATAAGATCCACCTCGACAGTGCAATAAAAGTGGCTTCCTTCCTGGGGGTTGATATTTCTGAGATTTTTCAAAAAAGTGAAATCTTACCAGATTCCACAGAGTCGTCATGTATCACAAATTCCTGTGTAGAACACCGAGAAGCAGAGCATAAACCACAGATGACCCGGAGCGCCAGTGGTTCGTATGACGGCAGAGATGGTGACCATGACTCCTTGCCGTACCCGCCAAAACCCAAAAGAGATGAAGTGTTTTGCAATTTTTGTAATATGCGTAACGATCGCTACCATCTCACCACTTTTTCTAGGTGCAACAACTGCGGAGCTGTACTAATAATATAGAGTTCTTGAACCGCTGAGTAGCATTTCGATTTGCTTAATGCGAAAGGCGGTTTTTTGTTTGTTCTTACAACTTTAACCAACCGGCTTTATGGTAGAATGAATAATAAAATTAAATAAAATATTATGGCAAATAATTTATCTGACATATTTAAAGCTCCCTTAGCTTTTATAGACCTGGAAACCACGGGGCTTACTCCCGGTTATCACGAAATTATAGAAATAGGTCTGGTTTTAGCTGCACCTGAAACCTTTGAAGTTCTGGATGAATGGGAGACAAAAGTTTCCCCGGTACATCCGGAATATTCCGACAAGACCAATAGAAGTGTCAACGGATTTAATGAAGAAGACTGGGAGAATGCTCCACCGGCGGAGGAAGCACTGCAAGAACTGCAGCGACGCGTCCAGGGTTCAATTTTATCCGGATGGATGACTCCTTTTGAGTGGAAATTTCTTGAAATTGCGTATTCTAATATAGGTATAGATATTAATAAAAAAGGCGAAGTTTTTATCAGTTACCACACAAATGACGCAGTTCCATTTGCATTGAAGTTCGGAAGAGAAAACCCTAATGTAGAAGAATTGAGGTTACACATTGTGGCAAGAGAATTAGGTATAGAACCCGAGCCACACCCTCACAGAGCAATAAACGGAGCGCGCCAGGCATTTTTGGTGCACAAGGAATTTAATAAAATGATAAGCATAAACAAAACCGGATAACTTACACATATTTTCTCATTGACACCGATGATAGGGAGCTTTAAACTATAGTAAGCACCTAACACCGGGAGGTTTCAATGTCGAGCGAAGGGTCGATTCCGGAGAAGTGGGAAAACGCCTTTAGACCTTATGAGGAAATTATTAACGAATTTGCTGAAGAACACGGTTTGCGAATCGGAAAATGGCTCGGATATAAACCGTGCTGGCATATAGGAAAATCTGAAACAGAGAGGGAAGTGCCTGATGACGTAAGTATCATATCTTGGATAATTATTATTCTCTTTGAAGAAGAAACAGAAAATCTTAGCGTTAACTTAGATATGTGGGTTGAAGAGGAAGGGGAATATGAGGGCGCGTGGCAGTGTTCTAATATAAGAGAACATGACTTAGGGTTCGTTCCTGCATTTAAGGGAAGTGATAGAAAGTGCCGGAAACTAAGAAAACTCCTGGAAGAGGCCTTTCAAATAGCTCAACGTACTCAGAAAAAAACTCTTTAACCGTGCAACCCCTTCAAAAACAAAGAAAATAATTATTTTATTTGTTTTTGAAGGGGTATTTTTATGCCGAAAAAACGGATTTCGTTACTAAAAAGACAACACGATCTTTTGATTTACGAAAAAATATATATCTTTAAAATCTATAATAAATATATGCCCATGTGCTCAACGCTCCGAAAATTTTTATTGGGGGTAGTAAAACCCAGCGTTGTTACTTGTTTCCTATATTATATATTTGTTATACTGTCATTAGCCCATTGACAATCAAAACTCCAGAAGGAGGTGATTTGTTGTGGGTAGCAAATTGAAACATGATAAAGTTCTCTTTTTTTCGCGTATTGATTTTCTTAGCCCCCAGTTCAGACAGGGTCTCTTGAATCTACTGAAAGAGGTTGCAAAACAAGAACAACCGAACTTTGCTGTACTTGCAGGCGGCCTGATATCCTATCCGAGGTGGATGGACTTAAAGAAAGCTCGGACTAAGGAAGCTGAGGAGTTATATAAGCAGCTCCGTGAACATGAGAAAGAAAAGGGTGTTCCCAAGCAGGAGAGGGAGCATACCCGTTCTCTTGGTGAGGTAAGAGGCGAAGCAGAAGATGAGCTTCTTGATAAGGTTGCTCAACAGCTTGCTGAGGTAATTCCTGTTTTGCCGGGGAAAGACGGCAAGCCAATCAAAATTTACATCACTCTTTCGCGTACTACTAACTATGACGGACCGCGCAAGAATCCGGTCGGTGTATATGTCGCAGAGCGCCTTGAGCACTTGCGGGAAGACATTGTCTTTTGGGAGCGCGACGAAAACGCCCGTTTCCAACTGAAAAATGTTTCCGGCAACTTTGTTGTTCTTAACCCGAGGAAGGGAGTGTGGCGCAGCAAGTTTTATAGTCGCGGTATGCAGCGCCTTATTGAAGATGAGAAGCGAAGCACCACTGAAGCTTCGCCTAGTATGTATGTTGCAGGCACCAGTGGTTCTGCTGTTGTTAAACCCGTGGGAGGCGAAAACTCCGAACAGGAGATCACTGTCCCTGTACTTCACTCGCTTTCCGATGTGCAGACGGCAGAAAACCAGATCGGTGTTGTTACAGCTGATTTTGTTGAAGATGCTACAAACGCTAATATACGCACCCTTGATTTTAAGGAAGCTATTCAGCGCGAACGCGCGTTTATCTCTCCTCCCGCTGAGCTGGAAGCTGTGGAGCAGGAAGATGGCGGCTCTAAGAAGAGTGAGCGCGATAAGCGTGAACGACAGCGCGCTATATTTGAAGAGATCCGCAAAGACCCTTGTACTATTGGACAGCTGGAAGATAGATTGCCATGGCGTCGCCAGACGCTAATGCGCGATATTGACGACTACAATGAGCAGGGCTTCGAACCTGCAATTGTTTGTAATCAGGATTCCGGTTATAGGTACGATATTGACCACAACTGGCTACAGTTTAAGCTAAGGTATCGTATTCCCTCTCTTAAAAAGTTAAACAAAGATACTATACTTGCATTCGGCTGTCTGCATGCAGGTTACCGCAGAATTCAGGATGAGTGGTTTGTTTCGCGTCTTCCTGAACTCATCGTTAACGAGGGTATTGATGTTCTTGTCGGTTGTGGTGATTACATTGCCGGCAGGAAGCACAATCTTCTTGAGCGTGGTGAGATTCACGGCAGCATGCCAGACTACACCCACCAGGAGCGTCTGGCAGCCAAGCTAACCGGTAAAGTTATTGTGCAATCTTTTAAGGCGAAATTTGATAATTTGCTTAAGCGTCGTAAGAAGAAGAATCTGTCTGATAAAGAGCTTGCTAAGTTAGTTAACCAGGCATTAATACACTTTTTCTTCTGGCGCGGTAACCACGATGAGTGGCAACAGGATGATGCTCACGAACCCCTTTCTGAATTCCGCAATGTTTTGGAGAGATATGTGACAGAGGGTATTCATGAGCACCTGGAGAAGCGCGGCTTTGTACTGGGACGCGAAGTTAGTCGGATCGCATCCGAGCACCTTGTATATTCGTCTGAGCATACTCTGCCTTCGGGTGTAACAATGAGTATCCGCCACCCGCATCAGGGTAAGACAAAGGCGATCTCACAGCGTGCCCAGGAAACTCTTGAGGTTACAGAAGGTCAATTTGTTGCAATGGCCAACTTTCATACCAGCGTCGCTGTACATGAGTCGTTGCCGGAGACCGGCCAACGCCTGGCGTTGCAGGTTCCGACGATTACAAGCGGCACGGATTTTGAATATAACATGAACAAGATTGTGGATACCGGTGTCGGGATTGCACGACTTTATTCCCACCCTGAGAATCACAGAATTCATGCGACTGATGTTATGTGGGATAGTCCCCGCGAGGATGAACTTTCCATTCTTTATAATGAAGACCTTGTAAGAGAGTATGAGGAGAGAGTAGGTGTATAGTCAAATCTTTTATTTTTTAAACTATAAATTACTTTGACTCGCAGGAACTTTTGCGCAACTCCGTATAAACCTATAATTTTCGTTATATATCCCCTGTTCCGCTATGCCGGGGCGGGGGATTTCTATTGGTTTGACACGGATAACATCCGAGATGAGTACAAGAGGAGGGAGCTATAACCATGAGCGGCAGGATTTATTTTGCTCACCCCATAAACTCCTACAACACACGATTTGAAGCTGCAACTGAAGAATTAATTGCACACGTGTTGCTTGATGGCGAAATTTCCGGAGTGGAAAATCCCAACCATCCGCATCATCAGGCCGGCTACGAAAAATATGCAAAACGCGTAAAGCAATCCGATAAAAACCACAAAGGCATGAACTACTTCTATGATGAGGTGCTTCCTTCTTGCGATGGTTGCGTTGCGATGCCTTTTCTTGACGGCAAGCTGAGCCTGGGGGTTGCCGGAGAAGCCGCCCGGGTTGATGACGAAGGAAAACCCATATGGTTAATGAGGCCGAAAACTGTATTTACCCATGAAGATTTGGGCCTATTTTTTTCCGATGATCCGCTTCGGAGCTCTTTATTTACGATTAGTGAATTTACAGATGCAGAAAAGAATTTACTCCGCGTTGATAAAAATATGGGGTCTTCACTGGTGCTATCACATGAAGAAACCCGTCTTCGTACTTGGTATATTTACGGCAAAAAAATGAGACCATATGTATCAGCACACCTTGCCGAGCTGTCTATACCTGAAGGATTTTATCCTGAACAATAATTATTGTTTATTGTATTTGGTGAGTTCTTATATTGAACTGTCACTACTGGCGTGATAATATAAATTTAAGATGCTCTTTAAATTCCAAGCCGATCGAAGGAGAGTGGGTGTCCAACAGAAGAAAAATAAGAAGTAAAAATAAGGATGGTAAATATACCCTTCACCATTTGCGCCCTCGTTCAAGAGGAGGAATGGACAATAAGAAGGATTATACAAATGTTGTAGAATTACCTCATGAAACGATTCACGATCCTTATCACACGCTTTTTTCTAACTTACGTCCCCATGAAGTGCTTACACTTTTACTGTTGTTCTGGCATACCGTATGCCCTCACATAGAAAAAAAGGAACCTCACACTAATTACAGAAGAGAGGAATTTAAAAAACGTATAAAAGCATGGGACACTTTATTTTATAAAGATCCGCATAATCGCAAGGTTGCAATAGAAACTATTATTCGGTACTTTATATTTACCAAAGAAGATATAGAATTAGCAGCCACATCTTTTTGTGATGCTTTGTATTGCGGTCGTATCAACAAAAATGATTTTGACAACTTTATGGATATTTTAAATAGCTAAGTTACTTTTATAATCCCCGTTGATTGGGCAATCTGCGGGGATATTTATATGTAAATTTGCGTAAAATTTTTAAAATTTTTCTCTTATTATTTATAAGCGTTAATATTATAGCGTTGGCTGTTTTGGGTGTTATTTTCTATAAAGTTAATGAACCCCTGAATTCCGAGGGTAAATATAAAAGTGTGATTATAGAAGAAGGACAGAGTTTACAGGGTATAGGGAAAACTCTAGAAGACAGAGGGATAATTTCTAAGGATGTATTATTTATATTGTATTCAACATTAGAAGGACGAAGTACTAATATGAAAGCAGGTTCCTATCGTCTGTCTCCTTCTATGAGCATTAAGGAGGTAGCTTATGTGTTAAGCGGAGGAGAAAATATAAAATCTACACGGGTTACAATTCCGGAGGGTTTTAGAATTGAAGAAATTGGCGAACGACTTAACAGAGAAGGAGCGATTCAGGACAAGGAAAGGTTTATTAATTTAGCTAACATTTCCGCCGAAGAAGCTCGCAATGATTTTGGTTATACTTTTTTAGAGGGCGTTGAATCTGACTCGCTTGAGGGATTCCTGTTTCCGGACACCTATAAATTTAAACCTAATATAAGTACGGAACGTGTCTTAAGAAAATTATTGGACAACTTTAGCACGCGCACAGAAGAATTGCGCAACAATACAAACGATTTTTACAGCGTTCTCATTCTCGCCTCTATCTTAGAGAAGGAAGTACAAACTGAAAGAGATATGCGGTTAGCTGCCGGTGTATTTAATAACCGTATAAAACAGGGCATGCTTCTCCAGGCGGATGCTACTCTGACTTATATTACAGACAAAACATCCGCTGAGCTTACCCGAAAAGATTTACAATTGCAAAATCCTTATAATACATATCAATCTCAAGGTCTGCCCCCCACACCTATTAGCAACCCCGGCGTTAAAGCCATAAAAGCGGCTATAAATCCTGCGGAAACTGATTATCTATATTACTTAAGCGCTCCTGACGGCACCACGCACTTTGCAGAAACACTGGAGGAACACAATAGAAACAAGGCGAAGTACCTCAAGTGATAATCCTCGGCCGATTGACTGATTTTAAATATATGTTAATATCAATACTCGTATCCGAGCATATGTGAGCCGAAGGAGGCTTTCAGATGGAGTTGATCGTAGGCCAGAATGAAGCACATCAAGCCGTGGTGCCTGTGAGATGGTGCCTTAACCAGGAAGATCGTGATTATTTGGCGCGGCGCGATGATATTGGTAAGCCCTTTCTTCTTATGGTTTTTGCTCAGAAATGTACTCTTCCTGGAGCAGCTGAATATGAAGAGAATTATTGGATAGAGTACAAACGTGAACTCGTGCCGCTCTTTGACGTGATGCATTATGTTGAACTTCCGCGCCCCGGAGATACTACGATTTTTGCCGGCATTGTGCACGAATTCGAAGATGATTCAATGCGTCTACGCAAAAAAATAATGCGTGAAAAGCATACCGTACTGGATAGTTTTAGCGGAAAATTAACAGATTCTAGCCTTGATAAGATTCGCATTCTTTCGCACCAGACCTCTGTATCTTTGGAGGTTCCAGAGGAGTTTTTTGCAAAACAACCCGGAGAACGCCTCTTCTGGTGGGAAAACCTATGGTTCGAGAGGAAGCCCGTAAACCAGTGCCAGCGCCGTCGTCGTGCTGCGTGGGCTTACACGGTGCAACCGTTTGCTGTAGGTATATGGGTTGCGTTTATGGTTTTTCTGCGCCTCTTGTGTGCAACCGCATTCCTGATACACGGTGCACGTAATATTCGATGGCATGCGGTTCCGCGTCCTTTCCGGCATACCCTAAGGTATACCACCTCTCACGATAGTTCTGTATTTTTCCGGGATAACTCCGGAGAGCCGAGGTCACTATGGATGCATCTTCTTTATCCGCCTCTGGTTCTCGGTGTTGCCGGCGCGTCCTTCTTTGTGACAGTATTTTTCGGATGGCAAATATTAGCAATTGCCGCAGGGGTTGCTCTGGTTGCGGCTTTGTTGTTTCCCAGGGTTAAATTCGATAAATGGATTAACAAGCTGAATGCATCCAGAGAATTGGCCAGGGCGGAGCGCCGAGACAGAAAGCGTAAAGCGTATGCACGCGAACTGGAGTTTTTATCCTGCGACGTGGATGACCCGCGTACACTTTCAGCTTCGCCGGAGAATATTCCTCCTGAGAAACAAACCATTAAATTGCGTTTCCAGGAGGCTAAAGCTGAGGTTTGTAAACCCTTGGCTCGCCGATAGTTCCACTCCACAAAACCCCTCTTCACGAGGGGTTTTTAAATTATAGTCTCATGTAATTATAATACGTTTATATTAAATAGAGTATTGACTTCTATGTAGTCAATATGATAACTTGTTAATGTAGGTCGCAGATCATGGGCATACAGCTAAGTCCCGTGTAGACAAAATTTCAGAAATGCGCCGTTTTAATGTTCGGCGTTATAACTGAATACATCTGCGGCTTTGGTCGGAGATTTTTTAATGGTCGGCTCACTCGCAATAGAATCAAGAATTAGGAATTAAGAATAAAGAACGGGAATACAGAATTAAGCTCACTCCGTTCGTTTCAAATTCTAAATCCTAATATCTAAATTCTAAACAAATCCAAATATCTAATACCCAAAATCCAAAACGTTTTGAATTTAAAATTTTGAATTTTGATATTGTTTAGAGTTTAGTGTCGTTTTGAAATTAGAATTTATTTTGTGAACGAAGTGAACAAAAACCATGGCTATAACAAGACAACAAAAAGAAAACATAGTAAAAGAGATAAAACAAGATATAGAAAGTTCTAAATCTATCGTATTTACGGACTTTCAGGGAATGGATGTTAATACAATAACAGAGTTAAGAAGCAAAATAAGTGAAGCCGGAGGCGCATATAAAGTAGTTAAGAAAACGCTTTTAAAAAAAGCTTTGGAAGATTCCGGAATAGGTGATATCAATATAATGGACTTAGAAGGTCAAATAGCGGTCGCTTTTAGCAATGAAGATGTAGTATCTGTGGCAAAAGTACTATATGACACAAACAAAAAACTTGAGGTACCTCAAGTTTTAAAAGGTTATATGGAAGGAAGGGTGCTCGAAGCTGCTGAAGTTAATAAACTGGCAACAATTCCGAGCAGAGAAGAGCTTCTTGCAAAACTTGTGGGTAGTATCAATGCTCCCGTGAGCGGATTGGTTAATGTATTAGCCGGTAATGTGAGAGGGTTGGTTTATACTCTTAATGCAATTAAAGAGCAAAAATCATAAAGGTCATCTTAAAATTAATTAAACTTACTTCACAGAATCAAGAATCAAGAATCAAGAATAAAGAATGGGAATACAGAATATAGAATAAAGAATCAAAAAAGTAATCGCAGCAAAAACAATTGCGCGAAGCAGGGTACGTCCTGTGTGCTGCGAAGCGCAATAATTCACAATTCTTGATTCATAATTCTTAATTCTTTTTTGTGAACGAAGTGAACAAAAATTATGGCAGAAGAAAAAAACGAACAAAAAGAGGCAGAGGCCAAGGAAGAAGAATCC
>CAYMUG010000012.1:0-5971 GCA_964393575.1 uncultured Candidatus Saccharibacteria bacterium
GCTTTACTTCCTTTAAGCTTCGTGCCCAGTTCACTAACGCGTCCGCGGGCTCCGGTGCGTTCCTCTAATTCTCTTGCACCCTTTTTCACGCCTGCACCCGCAAGACCTGTTGTACCCGCTTTTGCTGCTTGCCCTGCTTTCTTTTTGCCCCAGTTCCATGTTTTTTGTCCGCGTTGTGTAACTACTTTTGCGCCCGCGGCACTACTGTTGAGAGATACAATCACGCCTGCGATTAAAGTAATAATCGCAAGGAGCATAGTCATCATATCACAGGCGCGGGTGGTTATAGCGGTAATAGAGTCGTTGATGACGCCGCCGCCGGAATGCAGAGTTTCATCTTCGCAAACAGGGTTATTCAGAAACAGGCCCGCGACCCACATAGAAAAGAGAAGAGGTATCGCGATTATACTCCACTGAAGAAAGTTGTGCCACCATTTCCTCCAATATTTTTTTGTCGCCGGCAGTATTAGCGCGAGAAAACCGAGCGGTGAAAATATTACAAGAAGTATAAGCATCAGGATTCTGAGTAAAAAGAGGAAGCTCAAAAGTATAAATATAAATATCAGAATTAAGTTTATAAGTACCGCAAAAACCGCCTCCATCATTTGAACCAGGAATATCGCAACTACATCAAATGTATTCGTATCATTACCTTCATCAATAGCTTCTTCAGCAGTGTTCCATATTTCGTTAAAATCAGGGAAATGTTCCGTCGCTTCGTTTATTGCTTCGCTCGGACTTGTTGCTAAAAGAGCGTTAGATGTGTTTACGGCACTATCAAAAAATATTCTGGAAACTATATTTGAAAGATCTATAACTATACCGGTAATTACAGGTGTGAAGTTGATCAGCAGAGCAACGCCCAGAAATATCGGCAGCAAACTTTTATTTGCGCTCTTTAGGTTAAGTATTGTACCTATGCCTATGGCTATAAGTACGAGTATAAGCCCCATATTGGCCAGATCTCTTACAATAGGCCACCCTGCATCAAACAACCCGCCGGAGGTATAATTTATTGTTAAGGCAAGTTGGATAAAAAATTCGGTTACTTCCTTAGCGGCCCAGGCGACTACCCACGTTACGATGTTTAATATAAAGGATACTGCTCCGACAATGAAAGCCATAGTAGTCAGAATAGCCGTCATTATGTATTCCTTTATGTCTTGGTGCATAAAGGCATTTGCCGATCGGGGCCATAACACCGCAAGCGCTGAAGTCAAAATAAAAATACCCCACCGCTTTTTGGGCACTTTTACAACATAATTTTTCAGACGCAAAAGCACTTGCATTAATTTTATTATACAATACAAATTTCCATCTGTTTATGCGAGGATGTGTGTACAACTTTGTATTTTGCGGCGCTACCTAACACTGACAAAAAACCACTATGACTATGACCATGATAAAACCACTTATTTTATTTCACTGTTTTATCTGTCATTGTTATGGTTATTGTCATCGTGAGTGGAAAATGCTTGCAAGGCAAGCATTTTCCACTCTTTCACAGATAGCGTCTGCGGGCGCCGTGAGGGGTCAATGTCCGCTTTTTTAAATTGTTCCGGAGAAAGATGTAAATTGTTGCTTAGTTTTTTGCGCGGAGAGGAAAATCCCGCACGTACAAGTTTAAAAAATTTTTCACTCTCTATATTAGGGCCCTCTATATGGTCCATTATAGAGGGCCTTATGTTTTTAATTGTAAGTATTGCCGAATCTACATCGGGACGCGGCCAAAAAGCGTGAGCCGGCGCTGTTTCTACGATTTTCGGCTCTCCGTACACCTGTACGCTTACTGCAAGAAGGTTCATTTCGGGCGGACGAACTACAATTTTCTCAGCCACTTCCTTTTGGATAATTAGTGCAATTTGTTGGGGTTTAATCTCTACTTCTTCTAAAAAGTGCCTGAAAAGCCGTGTCGTGAGGTAATACGGGGGAGCGCCTACGAGTTTCCAGCTCGAATAATGACTATTGGACGATGACCATAACTCCTTTCTGTCATAGTCATTGTTATTGTCATTGTGGTCTTGTGCGGGCTGCCACTTTAATATATCGCCTTTTTTTATATCTATATTGTGATAACCCGCCAGCTCGTTTTTCAATAGCCGCACAAGGGCCGGGTCTTTTTCTACCGCAATGACTTGTTCGGCGCGCTTTGCTAGTTCTTTTGTAATTTCCCCCGTACCGGGACCTACTTCTACAATTATGTCTTCTTCTCCTACCTCGGCTGTGTCCACCAAATCATCTATATACTTTTTTTCAACTAAAAAATTCTGCCCTAAAACTTTGTTAGGGTGGATGTTATATTTTTCCAATAATTGTTTGGGTGGGGGTGAAAAAGGCATAATGTTAACTACAAATCTCAATCCACAAGGACACAAGATACAAACAAATTACAATAAACAAATCCCAAATAACAAAACAAAAAGTTTTTAATTTCTAATTTGAGATTTGCTGTGCAGGCAGGTATTTTGTATCTTTAGGATTTGTACAGATTACAGATTACAGATTACAGATTACTGGTTACTTGTTACATTGTTTTATTCAGTTCCACTGAATAAAGTCATCACCATCATCATCAAGCAAATCTCCGCTCCATTCTGTTTCTTCCTCAATCGGCTCAAACTCTGTGTATTCTTCGGGAATTTCAGCCAAAAAACTGCTGGGCGGATTACTCTGTATGCTGCCCCAGACGGTTCTTCTGCGGGCAAAGAGCAGATAAGCTTTTTCCTGAGCCCGTGTGAGGCCCACATAAGCCAGGCGCCTTTCTTCTTCCAGGCGCTGTCTGTCCATCATACTGTTTGAATGAGGTAAAATACCCTCCTCGCACCCGGCAATAAATACCACAGGAAACTCCAGCCCTTTTGCCATATGAAGGGTCATAAGATGTACCAGTTCATTTTCATAGTTTACAGTGTCCGCCTCCTGCATAAGAGTTACATCTTCTAAAAATTGCTCTATACTTTCGTTGAGAGGCATAGTTTTATAATTTTCAGCTACAGACAAAACCTCCTGTACGTTTTGCCATCTTTCCTCACCCTTTTCTGTATCGTCGCGCAGGATTTTTTCAAAATTTGTTTTATTAACTATGTACTTTATAAGTTCCTGTAAAGACAAATTTTGGTTTTGCGCCTTATTTTGAAAATCTTTAGCAAGAATACTCAAGGCCTCGTTTTTGGTGTTTGGGTTGGCATCTATTTTTTCTTTCAGCTTCCCCAGTTTTAAGTCCGAGAGGCGCTCAAGTGCTGTTGTGTCACCAGGGTTTTGTATAAGACGAAGAAACGCAGTTAAGTCCTTTACTTCTTTTCTCTGATAAAAACGAACCCCTCCTACTATTTTGTAAGGTATATTATTGCGCAGAAATGTCTCTTCTATGGCACGTGACTGAGCGTTTGTCCGGTATAGTACAACAAAGTCATTTAAATTATATTCTCCGGAATTTTCGTTGTGTTCTCCGGCTTTGGCCTCAATCAGGTTTTGTACTTCATTTAAAATAAATTCTGCCTCATCGTATTCGGAGGGTAGCTCTTTTATTTTTAACGCTCCTCCTTTTGGGTTGTGAGTCCACAAGTTTTTCTCGTAACCGCTTTGGTTGTTTTTTATTAAATGAGAGGCGGCATTTATTATTGTTTGGGTTGAGCGATAGTTTTTATCCAGTTTTATTTTTTGTGCGCCGGGCCATATATCCTGAAAGTTTAAAATATTTTCTACACGGGCGTTTCGCCATCCGTAAATTGCCTGTGCGTCGTCTCCTACTACACAAATATTTTTATTTTCCCGCGCCAACATATTTACCCACTCGTTTTGCGGCTGGTTGGTGTCCTGGTATTCGTCTACAAGAATGTACTGAAAACGCTTTTGATATTTAGCTAATACTTTTTTATTTTCCCTTAATAAAAATACGGCCTGCATTATTAGGTCATCGAAATCTAAAGCATCACTTTCCTTGAGTTTTTCCTGATAAAGATGGTAAATTTCGGCCACTCTTTTTTTGAAAGGATTGTCGGCTTCTTCCTCATAAAGCTCCGGAGTTTTTAATTCGCTTTTGGCATTTGAAATTATGCCCCTTACTTTTTGGGGAGAAATTTCTTTAGGGTTAATTTTCAACTCTTTTAAAACTTTTTTTATTAAGGATAGTTGGTCTGCGTCGTCGTATATTACAAATTTCGGCGTATATCCCAAAAGAGGGGCGTTTTCTCTTAAAATTTTTACGCATATTGAATGGAAAGTGCCAACCCATGGCAACTGTATGTCTGAATTTTCTCCTAAATTTGTTTTAAGTAAATTTATAATTCTTTCTTTCATTTCACTCGCCGCCTTATTGGTAAATGTAACTGCCAGAATGTTTTGAGGGCTAACACCTTTTGTAATTAAATATGCAATTCTGTGGGTGATGGTTTTGGTTTTACCCGAGCCGGGACCCGCTAAAATCAAAACAGGACCCTCTGTATTTTTCACGGCCTCTTTTTGTTTTTCGTTTAATGTTTTTAGGAGATTTTCCATGATTTTGCTTGCCCCGCACTTTTCCGAAAAGCGAGCGGAGTGAGCTGTGAATTTAAACCTATTGACAAAAATGCTGTAATTGCTACCCTGAAATAGGTGTCGCAAGGCACCATTTTTTATCGCTATAACTAGCCCTGTATAGTACTATAATATATATAGTCATACAATAATAGGCTTATTAGTATTAGCTCACAAAAACCTTCTTCTAAACCCCTTTTTGGGGGATTGAAGAAGAAAAACTCACTAAAGAAAAATGGACGTACGTCTTCTTTAAACTTCTGGGTTAAAACAGGAGTATTATTTGTTTTTGTTGCAAGTTTGATTTTAGGATTGCGGGCTGAGGATTTAAGCACTGTTTCCCCTATTCATGCCTCAGCACACCAGGAAGTGAAGGTGAGCAAAAATGACTCTGACTATACAACCCCATCTAATGTATATTTGAGTGCTCGTTTAAGTAAGGTATCCGGAAGCACTGTAGAAGATGAGCAAGACAAAAAACCGATAGGTGGTTCTGTCAATCCTGTTTTTGCTACAGTGCACGATGGAGCTTTTCTGACACAAAATTTTGTTGAAGTTCCCGAAGATCCGCCTAAAGAAAGGAATTCTGTTATAAAGTATACTGTAAAACCCAATGATACACCCTCTAATATTGCACGTTCGTTTGACCTTAAACTAAATACTGTTCTTTGGGCAAATCACCTCGCTTCTTCTGAATATATACATCCCGGGGATGAATTACTTATACCCCCTACAGATGGCGTTTTGTATGAGATAAAACAAGGAGATACACTTTCCAGTATTGCAAGCCGGCATGAATCAGGGGTAAATAAAATTTTAGAGGCAAACGATATTCAAACAGCCGAACACGTTTTTGCAGGACAAACAATTATCGTGCCAGATGGCGTCAAACCATCTTCTACTCAAACAGAAAGGCGTTCTACATCTTCCCCCAGCTCCCCCAGCTCCCCCAGGCAATATGCTTCTTCGAGACAGAATCTGGATTCTTACTTTATAAAACCAACATCTGGTTATATCAGCCAGCACCTACACGGAAACAACGCTATAGACCTGGCTGACGGATGCTGGAAACCGATTTACGCCGCTGCTGCCGGCACTGTAGGAAAAGCTGTAGGAAACGGTTGGTGGAATGGCGGATACGGTAACTATGTCACCATTAACCATCCTAACGGAACAAGAACGCTTTATGCGCATATGGCTCCGGGAGGAGTGGAGGTAAGTTCCGGCACATATGTAAGCCAAGGCCAGCTTATAGGTTACACGCACAGTACCGGCCTCTCTACAGGATGCCACTTGCACTGGGAGGTGCATGGGGCACGAAATCCATTAGCATACTAAAATAACAAAAAAACAGATTAACATGACATGTTACTCGGTTATTAGGTTATTCTGTTTGAGGTTCTACAACACCTCCTCTTCCCTTTTAGTATATTGCAGGGCTAAAGAAATATGGGGC
>CAYMUG010000012.1:6071-20843 GCA_964393575.1 uncultured Candidatus Saccharibacteria bacterium
CTACAACACCTCCTCTTCCCTTTTAGTATATTGCAGGGCTAAAGAAATATGGGGCCATTTAATATCTTTTTCTTGCGATATGTCCGCTACTGTGCGGGCTGTTTTTAATACAGAATGATACCCTCTACCTGTTAGTTTGTATTTTTCAACCGCTTTTCCTAAAAGATCCTCCAATTTTTTGTCTATTTTACAGTGTTTTTTGATGTGTCTTACCTTCATTTCGCTGTTCAGATTTATACTTTCTCCTTTAAACCTCTCTGCTTGTTGGTTTCTGGCAATATTTACCCTTTCGCGCACTTTGTAAGAGGGCTCTTCATCGGTTTCCGTACTTATTTTAAGTTTTTTATAGGGCTGGCGGGGAACATTTACATGCAAATCTATTCTGTCAGCTATAGGACCTGAAAGCTTCTTTTGGTAATGCATAATTTTGTTTGTGGTGCAGCTGCATTCTTTAGATTTATCACCAAAGTGTCCGCAAGGACAGGGATTTGCTGCTGCAACTAACGTAAATTCTGCGGGATAACTTACCGATCCCTTCGCGCGGGATATATTTATTATCCCCTCCTCTATAGGTTGTCTTAAGCTTTCAAGTACATTTCGGTAGAACTCCGGAAATTCGTCCATAAAAAGCACCCCTTTATGTGCTTTTGTGATTTCTCCCGCCTCAAGAGTATTGCCTCCTCCTATAACAGCTGCTTCTGAAGCTGTATGGTGAGGAGCGCGAAAAGGCCTCTTTGTAATGAGGTGACCTGTTTCCGGAAATATACCGCAAATACTTGCAATTTTACTCACTTCAAGCGCTTCTTTTTCGCTCATATGCGGTAGAATGGTGGGCATGCTTTGGGCAAGCAGGGTTTTTCCTGATCCGGGCGGGCCTTGCAGGAGAAGGTTATGCCCTCCTGCCGCAGCAACCTCCATAGCTTTTTTGGCGTGTTCCTGACCTTTTATATAAGCAAGATCGTTTTCTTCCGGCCCACTCTTTTTTTGTGGTTGAGTTTTTGGGTATTTTTTGGGTAATTCTCCTATATTAGGTTTTCTTCCCTCAATGTACTCGGTAATCTCTTTTATATTTTCTGCGGGAATTACGTTTATTCCTCCCGCGAGAACGGCCTCTTCTTTATTTTGTTTTGGCACAACAATAGCTCCATACCAATTTTCTTTGGCGTACAGCGCATAAAGCAAACTTCCTTTAATGGGTCTTATTTGTCCGTCCAGGCCCAGTTCTCCTGTAAAAAGTGTATTTTCTAAAACTTTTTCATTATTTTGTGTTTGGCTTGAGTCAATTAAAAATCCTAAAGCCATGGGGACATCGTACATTCCCCCTTCTTTTTTTAGGTCAGCGGGAGCAAGGTTGATAATTACCCGTTTACTGAAACTGCGGGGAGGTTTAAAGCCGCTGTTTTTTAAAGCGGAAGAAATCCTTTCTTTTGCTTCTGAAACCGCTTTGTCTCCTAAACCTACAATACTAAAAGAGTGGAGGCCGCTTGAGACGTCAACCTCCACTTCTATTGAACGTGCGTTTATACCCTCCCGGGCTGCTGAGAATAATTTAGACGGCATATTAATAATGCCGTCAGAGTATCATATTTATTATTCGCATTCAAGACAGGTTTCTGCTTCGGGAATCGCTTCCAGTCGCTCTTCAGGTATATCGCCTTCACAGTTTTCGCATTTACCGTATGTTCCTTCTTTTATTTTTTCTAAAGCTTTGTTTGTTGCCTGTAATTTTTTTTCAAGCACATATTCAGTCGGTAAGCGTGAGGTGTACTCTTCTACTTCATCTCCGGCTTCTTCAGGGGCTTTACCTTCCGGGTCTGTCCCGTCTCCGAAGCGCGGATAGTCACTTTCCCAGTTACCTTTTATGTGCGGATCTTTTTCCGCTATTTTTGATAAATGTTGCTCCAGGTCTTCCTTTTGTTCTTCTAAGGTTTTTTTAAATTTTTCCAGTTGTTTTTTGTCCATTGTAGTGTATTTTACAATCCCTTTTTTGAGAATGCAACAATATTAAAAATTGGAACTCCAAAAAAGAAGGAGCACCCGCTGTGGCGGGTGCTCGTGAAAAGGTACATTGATAGGATTGTTGTCATTGGAGGGATTTCAGTTTCCCCGAGAACTATTATTACTGGATGGGATGAAGTCCTCCCAAGACAACGAGATCATATCCGTACTAAGGGTATGGAGAGGTCTGTCAGTTACCTCTTGTACAGGTATGATTTTACGTCCTGTAGAAGGTGCTAATTTTATTATCTCTTTAAATTAAAAATGGGTCAATGCCCAACTTGTGGAAAACTTTGCTCCGCCGTAATAAGTAATACGTTACTCAATTATTATGTTATTTGTTGTTTTGTTAGGTGGGCATTTATAAGTGCTCTGTGCTTAGATTCAGTTGCTTTTACTTTAGGATAGTAGAATATTAAATTTGTTGACTTCTTATGCGGTTTCGGTAATTCGGGAGGGTATTCTTCCGGATTGGCACTAATTTTTTTTAGCTGAAGCTGTGAGGCGATGCTTTCTACTACCGAGTGCCCGAGTATTTTTTCCGGAATACTTTTTAAAACAAGAAGAGTTTTTTTTGGTTTTAGTTGCAGGAGAGGATGAGCGTAATCGCTGCCCTCTTTTGTCCAGACAGTTATTTTTTGTTGTTTTATTTCGTGGGCTGTAAAACTGTTTAGCCCTTCTTCGGGATCCGCTGAAGATGTATAGTGGTTGAAACACAACCTATCCGTTACTTTTTTGGTGTTACGTCTTACTCCTAAAACTTGGCTTATCGCGGTATTTAAAAGACGGCATGCCCAAATGTGATGCGTCTCGCAGGAAATAGAAACGTCAATATCGCTGTTTTGGTTAGAGTTAAAGGAAGCAACAGAGCCCATTAAAGCAACCCCTTCAATAAAAGGAATGTAAGGCAGAAAAGCGCCTTTGCGCTTGAATTCTTTCGCTTTTTCGGCTGAAATTTTTATAGAATACTTCCTTTCAGGCTCGTTGTTGCTATGATTTTTCAACCCAAAAAAGCCCTGATTTTCTTTTATATAACCTTTAAGCTTTAAAGATTCCAGGGTCTTATTTATTTCATATAAAGAGCCGGTGGCGGGTTTTCCGGAGGTAGTAATTAAGTATCTTTTTATTTCGGGGGGTGTAAGAAATTCGCAACCCAGCGCTTGATAATAAGCTAAAGTAGCAATAATGTTTTTTTCTGTATCCATAGTTTTGTCCGGCTTCGCTCACAAAGTAATAATGCGAATGATGCTAATTTTTATGCGAATGATACGAATTTTAATTCGCGGCATTCGCATACATGTCTGCTAAAGCGAGGTGACGGGCAGGCATTCGTGTCACGTAATTCGTGATGTTTGTTATAATTATATTCGCATTATTATAAAGCGATTTACTGCTGCTGAAGTATAAGGTCAATCATATTGTAGCTTGAATGTTTGCTTGTTGCTACAATAAGCAAGTTATTTACAACCCCGAAGTTTATTGCGGTAGATGAAGGATTAATGTTGTCGTAGGAGGGCAAAGGCAAATTAACGTATCTGACAGGAATTGTGGGTGCGTTTTCTATCTCAGGGCTTGTATATTCAACAGTTTTGAACATAATATCTCCTTCGTTGGGAACATCAGCTATATCGTTGAGTACAAGTGATTCAAAACCCCCTTCTCCTATCATATTTTCCCATCGGTTGGCTATATTTTGCAGATCTTCCGCGTTATTCCCCTCTTTGGGTTGAAGCACCATACCGAGTCTGGGTCCATAACAGGATTCTTCTGTTATTAAACTTTCCTGACACAATACTCTTTCGTTTTCTCCTCCTCCGTATACATACAACATAAATTCTTCTGAAACTGTTTCTTGAAAGCCCTCAGGGGTTTCTATTCCCAGAGTATCCAAAAACGTATATAGGTCGAGATACCTACTTTCTCCCGTTTGTGGCTCGTATAAAATAGGAAGATAAGTTATACTTGTGGGCTCAAAATTAGTATCTTCTATTTGTTCAAACAACTGCTCTATCCGGAATATACTGAGCTCCGTAATCGTGGCAAGTCTATATGTACTGCCGATAGCCACAATTGGCTCTGGTGGGGACGGCTCTGCTTGCGTCGCTTCACATACGTTATTTTCGTTACACTCAAGTCCCTCGGCGCACTGCATTTCAGCGCAGCTTTCTCCTGCTCCGGCTAATTGTGAAGGCGGTTGTCCGTCATCTCCTGTAAAGAAAAATATACCTCCTCCCGCTAAGGCCGCACCAAACACTGCTAAGCTAACTATAATAATAACTTTTTTGTTAAAAAATTTGCTTTTTTTCTCAGTGTCGGAGGCCTGAAGTGTTTCTTCAGGAGCTTGTGACGGCTCTTCAGGGGTAGGCGGTGCGGTTTCTTCTTCTGTGGGAGGTCGGGAAGACTCGGGAGGAGATGCGGGTGGTGGCTCTTCACTGGATTCTTCTTTTTCGGGTTCAGGTTCCGGGAAGATTTCGCCTTCCACACCTTCTTTTTCTTCCCCTCCTTTCTCTTCAGGCATTTCGGGGGAGGGCGGTTGAGAAGGCGTTGAAGATTCAGGAACTTCATCTTTCTCTTCTTTTTCTTGAGGTCTGCTTTCTTCCTCTTCTTCAAGAGGCAGTAGTTCTTCTATATTTTTTTCTTGCTTCGGAGGTTGCGGAGGTTTAGGAGGTTCGGGAGCCCCGTCTTGTTCTGAGGATTGTGGCGCTCCGGAGGACGTAGAAGTTTCGGGCATTTCCTGTGTTTCTTCTTCCTTAACCTCCTCTTTATATTCTTGTTGGTCAACACTTTCCCCTCTTCTTATTTGTTCAAGGTCGTCCTGCATTGTGCGTATTTTACCTTTGGGCATGCCATAATTGCCCAATTTGTCCAAATCTATGATTTGGTTACAAATTGGAGTACCCTGATGCGCCGAAGGCGCAGAAGGGTTAACTTAATTTAAAGTAATTCCTCCCCCTCCGCCAGCCGGCGGACGGTCGGAGTCCTCACAATTCTTATAAAATCGTAGATTTTGAGAATTGTGGGAATACTCTCTATTTTATATGGTAACACAAAAAGTTTATTACTTTTCCACACTGTATACATGTTACGTAGCATGTTACGTAACAAAAGTTCTACTTAAAACACACTAACATTAACAGATTTTGTCAGTGTCATAGTCATTGTCATCGTGGTTTCTTTGTTATATGTCATCAGTCATTTGTCTCTTCGGCTTGCTTCATTGACGCCCCCATTTTACCCTGTTCGTCTATATTTATTACTTTAACTTTTACCCTATCCCCTACACTTACCTCGTTTTCTACATCTTTTACAAAATCCTCTTTTATTTCCGAAATATGCACAAGCGCTTCTTGTCCCGGAACAAGTTCAACAAAAAAACCAAAATCAGCAATTTTTATTACTTTTGCATCAAACACCTCCCCTACTTTTATTTCCCTGGTAAGGTTTTCCGCTAATTCAACCGCTTTATTTACATTTTCTCTGTTAGTTCCGCTTATAAAAACACTTCCATTGTCTTCCACATTTATTTCTGTTTGAGTTTCTTCCATTACTTCGCGTATTGTACTCCCCCCGCTTCCTATCAACAGGCCTATTTTTTGAGGATCTATTTTGATGTGTTTTACTACGGGAGCGTAGGGTGATACTTCTTTTTTGGGTTGAGAGATTGTACTCTCAAGTACTTCTAAAATTTGTTCCCGGGCATTTTTTGCCTGGTTTATGGCTTTTTCAAGAACGTTCAAAGTAAGGCCTTTGATTTTTGTATCCAGTTGTATTGCGGTTATGCCATCTTTTGTGCCCGCTACCTTAAGGTCCATATCTCCGTAGTGGTCTTCGGGGCCCTGTATGTCTGTTAGAATTTGTGAATCTTTTTCAAGGTCGCCTTCCATATCAGCCCCCTCCGGACTCATAAGCCCCATTGCTATACCTGCTACATGTTTTTTAATCGGTACAGAGGCGTCCATTAGAGCCAGTGAACCGCTGCATACTGAGGCCATACTGGTCGAACCGTTGGAGCTTAAAATCTCGGTAACTAAGCGAATTACATAAGGAAATTCTTCCTGTGAGGGTATAAGGGGGGCTAATGCTTTTTCCGCTAAAGCTCCATGCCCTATCTCCCGCCTTTTCGGACCCGCGAACCTTCCGGGTTCTCCGGTAGAGTAAGGAGGGAAATTATAGTGCAGCATAAAGCGTTTTTTGCTTTCTCCCTGCATTTCTTCTACGAGTTTTTCTTCTCCGGGTGTGTCCAGAGTAGTTACGGTAAGGCCATGTGTTAATCCTCTCATAAACAGACCCGATCCGTGTGTTCTTTGAGGAAGAACACCTACTTCAGCAGAAAGAGAGCGTATTTCATCCATTTTTCTGCCGTCCACTCTTTTGTTGTTTTTAATGGCTGCCTCATGTACTACTTCATCCGCCACCTCTTCGAAATATTCCCGTATTTTTTCGGTATATTCGGGATGGCTTTCTCCGTATTTTTCTTCCAGTTCTGCGTAAACTCTGTGCCGAACTTCGTTTATAGCATCTCCGTCTTCATGTATTTTTTCTTCCGTCACTAATTTTTTTAGGGGTTCATACGTTTTTTCTCTTATTTCATTTTTCAGGTCTTCGGGGGGCAGATATAAGGTTACCTCTTCCTTGGTTTTCCCCATCTCTTCTTTTATTTTATTTTGTAGTTGAGTGAGTTGGTTTACGCATTCCTGCCCTCTTTTTACTGCCTCAAGCACGTCTTTTTCAGGCGCCTCTTTGGCATCTGTTTCTATCATATTTATTCTTTCCTCGGGCCCGGAAACCACTACGTTAATATAATTTTCTTCCAATTCCTTTTCAGAGGGGTTTATTTTCCAATCCTCCGTTTCCGGAGAAGATTTCCCCACGGTTACGCCTCCTATAGGGCCTTCCCAGGGCACAGAAGAGGTGGTAAGGGCGGTTGAGGTGCCTATGAGCGCAGGCATGTCCGGCGGATTTTCTTCGTCGTAAGACAGAATAGTATTTACTATCTGCACCTCTCTTCGCATTGCATGATTAAATAACGGACGGATGGTTCTGTCTATCATTCTCGCGTCTAAAACTGCGTCATCCTGCGGTTTCCCTTCTCTCCGCATAAATCTGCTTCCCCCTATTTTTCCTCCTGCGTAATATTTTTCTCTATATTCTACTGTCAGAGGAAAGAAGGGGTTGTCTGCGTCACTTTCACTCATTGTAACAGTTGTTAAAACGACGGTATCGCCGACGCGCACTAAAACGGCTGAATTAGCCCTCTCCACCCAGTTTTTGAATTCTATAGAAATTGTTTTTCCTCCTAAATCAAGAGAATATTTTTTCTCTTCCATGCCATAATTCCCGGCGAGGCGTAGCGTTTACGCGACACCGAGATATTTACACTGTTTATCGACAGTACCCACAAAAGACGGATAAAGACGGATTTGATGACGGATTCTCACGGATGATTTTGCATAGCGCATCCGTGTTAATCCGTAATAAATCCGTGGGAATCTGTAATTGTGTAATCCTACGCTGAAAGTTTTCCGCGTACGTTCCGCGTGTAATTCCGCGTAGTTCCGCGCTTGCAAGCGCAAGAGAGCTTACTGCAGCTTCTTTTTCAAGAGATATCTGTCTGTATCTTTATCCAGATCTATAAACAGATCAGATACCTCTCTTAATTTGCTTGATGCACTTTTTCCGAATCCCACAACTTCCACTCTGGTTCCGTTATTTTTTAGATATTCTACAAGAGGAACAAAATCTCCATCTCCGCTCATTAAAACTATTACATCAACTGAATCGGAAAGACTTATTGCATCTATAGTCACTCCCACATCCCAGTCCCCTTTCTTGAGTCCGCCGTAGTATACTAAAAGTTCTTTTGCGCGTATTTCAATACCCATTTTTTTAAGCACCTCAAAAAAACTTTTTTCTTCACCCGATTCTGTAGTAATAACGTAGGCAAAAGCCCGGATTAGTTGTCTTTCTCCTACTGCCGTTTTAAGTATTTCGCGAAAATTTACTCTTCTCTTGTGAAGGTGTTTTGCTGAGTGGTAAAAATTTTGTACGTCTATTAGTACGGCTACTCTCTGAGCCGAATGTTTAATTGCTGACATAGATTAAAATAAACAAGCTCCTCTTTATAGGAGCTGTTTTATTGTTTTATCGTTTTAGGTTAAGTTTTTTAACAATATTATTGTACTTTCTCGTGTTGTGGCGGGCTAAGTAGTCAAGAAGCTTTTTTCTTTTAGACACCATCATTAAAAGACCTTTCCTTGAGTGGTCGTCATTCGGGTGTTTTTTTAGATGACTGACTAAACGCTTTATTTCTTCTGTTAAAACAGCAATTTGCACCGGCGCGGATCCGGTATCTTTATTATGAAGTTTATATTTTTCTATTACTTTTTGTTTGTCTTCTGGTTTTAACATATACAGTATATTTATAGCACATTTGGTAAAAATTTTCAAGTGTTTGCTTGTCCCGCACCTTTCCTAAGGAATATTTGCGGGGTTCGCCTTCGGCTCACAAAACAACAGAATAACGCATTTTGTTATTTTGTTGTTTATTGCGAATGGAGTGAGTTTAATTTTGTCCGCCCACCAGGACTTGAACCTGGAACACATGGCTTAAGAGGCCACTGCTCTGCCAATTGAGCTATGGGCGGATGGGTTATTAAACCACCATTACTATGACAAGGTTTTCTCGTGTCATTGTTGTAGTCATGGTTATGGTGATCTGTTATATCAGATCACCGGCGGTGTGTCTATACGTCTAAGTCCCACCACTGCCAATTATCAGGGCCCAGCCATTCCGCGAGTCCCAGAAATTGGAAAATAGTATTTACTACTACCCAGGAACTGAGTATTAAAAGATACCCCAGTATAGCCCATTTAAATATTTGCTGACCGGTTTTGACCCTTGACGGGTTCCCCCCGGCAAGAAGTACATAAAATCCGCCCACTACCGACATTAAAACGGCAAGCAGAGGGGCTAATATAGTAATTATAAAGTCATCTATTAAATTATGTATAAGTATAAAAATATCGCGGAATTCGCACAAACACTCCTGCCCCACTAAGTTACCGTCTTCATCGTGTATTTGCCCTCCGCAGGGTACAAGACCCTCTTCTTCTTCGCTAAATTCTGCGGGGTTGCAGGCCTCATCAGGTACCTCGGCCCCCGGGTTTGCTGTTGTTGGTTGGTCGCAAAATGAGCCGAATCCGCATTCATTACCGATGCAGTCAGTATCACATCGCTTCGTGATACAAAACCCGTCTTCCCGGCCTTCTTTACAGGCATTAGAAGCACTGTAGCAGGTGTCAAACTCGCCGTCGCAGTCACTGTGTACAGTGCATTCCTCCGTCTCCCAGCATTGTTCTCTATCCGGATGGCATCTTAAATTACCTTCACAGTCGTTTTGTCCGGGTTCGCATGGCTCTAATTCTTCTTTTTTGGAGGCTACGCATTCACGCAGTATGCATTCCAGACCTTCACCACAAGGATCATCTCCTGCAATCTCAGTACAAGAATTCCCCTCATCATGAGTAATGCGTTGCCAGGCATAAGACTCTCTGAATTGTAAGCACCTATATGTATCCCCCCATTTTTCTGTTGTCTCACCTGCAGTATCTTCATTACAGTCTTGTAAATGACCTTCGGTCACACATACTTCGTTATCTTTATCGCAATGTTCATATCTCCTACATTCGTAATTATAGCTACAGTTTCCTTTTTGGCACTGTAATTGCCTGCTGTCATTTTCTCTGCACTCAAGGCCACGAGAACAATCGGGTGCTTGGGGGCATACACTACAACTCCCGCTTTCGTCTGTGTTGATTCTCTCCCAGGTACCGGAATTACACTCATATGTATCGCCGTTGATACTATCTCTATTCCCCTCTTCAAAGCATTCGCCTGCGGAAGTGCATTCTAAAGTGCTGCCGCATGTTTCATCTTTTGCGCATTGAAAATTATAAAAACAGCCATCTCCTTCTGCTGCGTTTGCTGTGGGTATATTGGAGTTAAAAACAAAAAACAGCGCGCCTAAAACAAGCGCGCTTACGCCTAATAATATAAAAAATTGCCTTGTGCTGCAGCTTATTGCCATTCTTTCAAAGTTAAGTCGCTTGCGGCGACCTAACTATATTATTATCTAATTTAGCCCGTTCAGGTAGTATTTTATCTAACAGGCATATCTCTTTAATAATAGCACGTATACAGGCATATTTTCTATGTGGAAAACTTTATCCCGTCCGCCGGTTGGCGGAAGGGATACAAAAGATCAAAGAACAGATTAACAGAGTAACAAAAAACCTACACATTTATATAGGTTATTCAGTCATTAGGCTATTTTGTGAATTGCCTTTTCCTGCAGGAAGGGATGTGGCCGCCAGCTGACGGATGGAAGTGGAAAGCTATATAGAGAGATTTAACTTTTGCTTTGACTGCCCGCCCGCTAGGAGTCGAACCTAGAACCTTGTGGTCCGAAGCCACACGCTCTATCCAGTTGAGCTACGGGCGGATATCTATAAACCACTATTACGATAACGATAACAATGACCAGGACAATATTTTACCGTGTCATTGTTATAGTCATCGTGGTTTCTTAGTGTTACATATGAAAAATTATATCATAAAAATTATAATATTACAAGTTGCATCATTTGTAGGAATGGCCACGTCAGACGTGACAGACAAGAATCATATGATTAATCATATGATTAATCATATGATTCTTTTACGGACTTCTTAACCCTAAGTTTTGGAGGTTAGACGGGGCAATCCCGGTTTGCTTGTACTTACTGTGTATAGGGGGTAAAATGCAAATAAGAGCGGAAGTGTATCGGTAAGCAAAAATTAGACACTTCCGGGGAGAATTTAAAATTATCTAATTTCCCTGCCTGCCGGCCCGCTTCGCCGATCCCTGCCCGCCGGCAGGCGCGGCGCCGGCTGGCGGAGAGCAGGCAGGTACTTTCGGGTATGCGGGAATTCATTGCATTTTTAATCAGTTCTATTGCAGGACTTTTTACGGGAACAACGTGGAAAAATAAAAAGGAAAACGTAAAACGCCATATTTCTTCTATGGTACGTGCACGAAAGGCAAAGCAGAAGGAAGAAGAGGAAAACAAAGAAAAAGTAATGGAGCTGTTTGAGGAAAAAGACGTTATAACAAATGACGATATAGAAGAACTGTTCCAAATTTCATATAAAACAGCTGCCAATTATCTGGATGAGCTTCAAAAAAAGGGGAAAATTATCCCATACGGAGATACCGAGAGAGGAGTATTTTACACCAAAAATAAGTAAAATAGCTATTTTACTTATTTTTGCGCTTATAAATGCCGAAAAATTTACCAAAGGAAGTGGACAACATTATAGAAACTCTTGAGAAAGATGGTTACGAGGCATATGTTGTTGGTGGTTGCGTGCGTGATTTACTATTAGACAAAAAACCCAAAGATTGGGATATTACTACCTCTGCTACTCCGGAAGAAATCCAAAAACTGTTTCCGGAAAGTATATATGAAAACGAATTTGGCACTGTAGGGATAAAAACCGGCTCTGACGACAGCACCTTAGCTCTTGTAGAGGCCACCACTTACAGAAACGAGTCGTATTACTCCGACAAGCGACATCCTGATAAGGTAGAATTTGCGGTTTCTCTTGAGCAGGACCTCAGAAGAAGGGATTTTACTATAAATGCACTTGCCTTGAAAGCTCAAAATTCACAGTTGCAGACCCACCAAAAATATAAAAAAAATACAAAAAAAGAAAATAATCTGGAAATAATAGATTTTTTTGAAGGAGTAAAAGACCTTCAACAAGGGGTTATACGTACAGTAGGTGAGGCGCAAAAACGTTTTGGAGAAGATGCTTTGCGTATGATGAGAGCTGTTAGGTTGGCAGCAGAATTGGAGTTTACTATAGATACTAGTACATTTGAAGCTATAAAAAATAATGTGAACTATATAAAATTAATAGCTAATGAAAGAATAAGAGATGAGCTTACGAAAATAATAGATACAAAAAATGCCTATAACGGAATTTTGTTTATGAAGGATGCGGGCTTGCTTGATATTGTAATGCCGGAAGTGGCGCGTGGCATCGGCGTAGAACAGAGTAAACACCATATATATACGGTTTTTGAACATAATACTCTTGCCTTAAAGTGGGCGGCAGAGCATGATTACCCGCTTCACGTGAAGTTTGCCGCTTTGTTGCATGATGTTGCCAAACCCCATACTAAACAAGGGGAAGGAGATGAGGCTACGTTTTACGGGCATGATGTTGTAGGGGGAAAAGTTGCAGCTAAACTGCTTTCGCGGCTTAAATTTTCCAAGGATTTTACCGAAAGAGTTGCGCTTTTAGTAAGACACCACCTTTTTTATTACGAAGTAGATGAAGTAACAGAATCTTCAGTGAGGCGCCTTGTAGCTCATGTGGGGCCTGAAAATATTGATGACCTGGTTAAAGTTCGCATAGCGGACAGAATGGGTTCAGGGGTCCCCAAACCTAAACCTTACCGCCTTAGACACTTTCAATATATGGTGGAAAAAGTCCAGAAAGATCCTATTTCTACCAAAATGCTTAAAGTGGGCGGCGAAGATGTTATGAAGACACTCAACATTAAATCGGGGCCGAAAGTAGGGGCTATACTTTATATCCTGCTTGATGAAGTTCTTGACGATCCTTCTAAAAACAACAAAAAACACCAACTTGAGAAAATAAAAGAGCTGGGAGAGCTTTCAGACGAAGAGTTGGAAAAATTACACAAGAAAGCAAAGAAAAAACAAGAGGAAGTAGAGAAGAAACAAGTAGATGAAATTAAAAGGAAATATCACGTAAAGTAAACTTAAAACTTCAAACTTTCATATAATGGCCGTGTAGCCGTTTGCATCTAAAGTATTTTTTGGGTTAATATTTTATTAGTTCGTTGATGTCGAAAGGAGAAAGCGGTGTCTGAAGGTTCGTCTGAAAAGGATCACAGAATATTTTATGAGAGACGCAAAGATTGCCCGGATCCGTTGACTCAAGAGCGTTACGCTCTTCACAGTCTTTCCGAGGAGACCAAAAGAAATATTGCGCAGTCAGGGTCTTGGTGTGCAGATAGTGCGCAGGCTGCGCTAGAGTCCCCGCTAGAAGAAGCATTAGTAGAGGAAATAAAAACTCATATTCAAGGATGCGAATGTTGCAAAAAAACGCATCATGATCTGGTTTATGGAGACGCGTTCATAACATGGTTTTATCCACCCCTTTACGGTTAGTTATATAAATAGAACTTACCCCGCACCCTTTTGTTGGTTGGCCAGTAAAAGGGTGCGGGGTTTTCTTATGGGTAAAATTATTGTATAATTTTCATGTGTTATGGCTATGAATGTGCGCTTTTCAGATTTTAGCTCAGGTTTAGGAGGCGCCGAGGAACGGAATGGAGTTTACTTTATACGTAAATGGAATGAGTACCGCAGGCGCTGACGACAAGCTGAGCCAAAAGATAAAGCGCTTACTTTCTATGAAAGAAATTTATCTGGATAACAACGCAACAACCCGAGTAGCCCCTGAAGTACAGGAGGTTGTTATGTATTATATGGATAAGTTATACGGCAATTCCTCCAGTTTGCATAAAAAAGGCATTGAAGGGGAAAGAGCTCTAAAAGAGGCAAGAAGAAAGCTGGCAGAAATTTTAGATATAAAGGAGCGAGAAGTTTACTTTACAAGCGGAGCTACAGAAAGCAATAACTTAGCTGTAAAAGGGATAGCTTATGCTCACCGAAAAAAGGGAAAACACATCGTCACCAGCAAAGCGGAACATGATTCCGTGCTTGAGGCCTGTAAGTTCCTTGAAAAAGAGGGATTTGAGGTTACTTATCTGCCCGTAGATAAGTATGCTCAAGTAAGTAGTGATGATTTAGAAAAAGCAGTGCGCAGGGACACAATTTTGGTAGCGATTATGCATGTAAATAATGAGTTAGGTACAATTTATCCCATTAACGAACTTGCAAAAATTGCAAAATTAAAAAACCCGGATGCAGTTTTCTTTTCTGACGGCGCACAGGCATTCGGTAAAATGGAGGTTAATTTGGAAAATATAGACATATATTCCTTTAGCGCGCACAAGATACACGGACCTAAGGGTGTAGGCGTTTTTGTGGGAAAGGAAGGAGTTAAGATAACTCCATTATTCCACGGAGGAGGGCAGGAAAACGGAATGAGAAGCGGTACAGAAAATACACCCGGAGTTGTGGGGCTTTCCCGTGCAGCTGAACTTGCGTATAAAAACCTCAGTGGCAATTTGGACAAAATTCGGACATTACGTGGGACAATTTTGGACATTTTGGACACAAATTCGGACATAAATAATGTCCAAAATGTCCAAATTAATAGCCCTGAAGATGGCCTGCCTACAACTTTAAATATCGCCTTTCCCGGCATTCCTGCCGAAGTTCTGCTACATACATTTGAAGAAAAGGGAATTTATGTCTCAACCGGCTCTGCCTGCAGTACCTCAAAAGATCAAACCAGTCATGTGCTTGAGGCAGCAGGGCTTTCAAAAGAGGTCAAAGAAAGCAGTTTACGGTTGGGATTCAGCAGGTATAACACGGAAGAGGAGGTTGAGTATGTAGTAGAAGTGCTTAAAGAAGCGGTACCTCGGTTAAGGGAAGTTACAACACGTAATAAGTAATACATAAATCACAAATCCCAAGGATACCGCAGAACCAGAACAAAGTTCGGTTCACGGCACGGCAAGATACCTGCCTACCGACAGATATAGAAAATGGAAATTGGTAAGCTAACGT
>CAYMUG010000013.1:0-15981 GCA_964393575.1 uncultured Candidatus Saccharibacteria bacterium
ACACGCAAAAATGCTCTGTTGATTACAACAGGGCAAAGGAAGATATAGCCGAAGGTATAGCCACTATGCTTGTGGCCGCACCGTTTGCTTTCGTAACTTTCCGCGCCACGAGAAAAAATATAGAAGGCATAAAACCTAAAGATAAGAATCAACCCTAAAAAACCCGCCGTTCGGCGGGTTTTTTAGGGTTGATAAATTATATAGCTGGCTAATGCGGTTAAGGTATCTGTTAAACGGGAAGTTTGAGGGGCTTCAGAGGGGTATTATAGCAAAATGCTTGTGCTGAGTTAAGTCGGAGCGTTAATAATTGATAAGTAAGTTGATTACATCTTAAAATAAGAAAGCCCGCACCGTTGAAAGCATGCGGGCTTTCTTGGTGCGGGCTATAGGACCAAGATCTCCTGGAAAGAGCAAGCTCCTTCGGCGCTTAGTTCGGCTGCGGCTTGGAGATCTTCCAATTCCAGGGGTTCCGGGTATTTGGCAGCAGCCCTCACCCCTGTCGCGATGTCCTCAGGTGCCGAGATGCCGGCCACCAACATCGCCGCTACCGAGCTTGCCCATCCAGTAGCGGGCAACTCGTAGTCCGAACTTGGGAACACGCGCGGCAGGCGCTCCAGCAAGGCCAGATCGGTCGCTGTCGGCACCGCGTCCGTGAAGGACTTGACCAACTCGGCGAACTCCGATTCTCCGAAACACTGGCAGGCGAACGGAATGGGCACGCGCGCGTTCTCGGGAAAGCGCTGTAGCCTCTCCGCTGTCTTTGCGGCATGGCTCTCTCGGTAATTCTCTCCAAGCGAGCAGTAGCAAGCCGCCCCAATGGCTACGACCAGATACAGGAACTGGTTGATGGACAGGATTTCTTCGAGAGTTCCCTCGAATCTCCATGCCCATACCGCCTTCGTGTTCCTGCCCGTCTCTTCCACGACCAGCGATGTTTCGCTGATCTCAGAGATGCGTTGCCATGGGTACTTGGCGAGGAACATCATGGCGCGATTCGGGTTCTCCGATCTTGGACTCCACCGATTCGATTGCGCCTTCAGATCCGGCGGAGTCCCCGGACCCGGCGTGTAACTCTGTGTCACCTTCATCCTGTTCTCCTCTCTCGAATGTGCACATTATACTATAAATTAATGTGATAGTCAACAGATGCGGGTCTGCATCCAACGGCTCACACTATAGTGTGAGCCGTTGGAGTGCGGTCGCCGGAACTCCGCTCAAAGTTGCAAATAATTTTTTATCATATTCTTTAAAACCGCTTTGCCTTTTGTTGTTTTAAAATATTGCTCTCGTTTGTCGGCGTCTTTCGGGTTTCTGTACGCTTCGTAATAGGCCAAGTCAAAGGGGGTAAATGCTTTTGTAGATAATTCCTCTTTATTATTATGTTCTTTAAATCTACGTTTTAAATTTTCTGTCTTGCCTGTGTATATAAAATCTTTTTGTAAACTCTTTAAAACGTAAACATAATAAAATTTCATAATCCGGTTGGGACGCACCAGTCGCTTCCGCTCCGGTACATCCCTCACTTCACCACTCTATTTGGTTTTTAAATATTGCGCGGCGGAGCCATGTACCCGAGGAGTGTATATGAGCATAAGCGAATATACACGACGAGTGGTTCGTGGCTGGCTAATCAGGTTAAGAAAGATAAAAAGTAAGGCAGTTGAGGGCTTTTAGAGGCGTCGGATTCTTCAAATTCCGACGCGGCTCGATCACGTGTCCGCCGTAGCTTTACGCGTAGGCGGAGGGGTATTATAGCAAAATGAGACAAATAAGACACTATAAAAAGGGGTTGATAGGTGTTTCAGTTAAGTCCTTATGACGATTGCTCTATAACATCAATAATCTCTAATTTATCTTTATCTTTATCTTGTAAATAGCCTGGTAATATATTTTTATCCTCGTATTGAGTGTGAACTATAATAAATATATCTTCTCGGTTGTAGTTTTCCCATTTTCCACCAGCGTATCCTGATAAAAAAGAAATTAAATATTCTTTATCCTTTTCCATCTTAAATACATCTTCACTGTTGTTAATTTTTATAATTATTTCTTCTTTATTTATCCTGACTTTAAATTTGTCATGAATCATTTTTATGGGTTGATCAGAATAAATGTTTCGCTGATCTTTAACTATTGCATCAATTAAAAAATTATAACAATATAATGCATTCTCTCTTGTCCAGTTTGCCTTACCCCAATAGTGTGTACTATGCCTTAGAATTAAATCCCACTCCTGAGTATTATTTATTCCAACCTCAGCGGTTAAATCTTTGAACCTCTCTAATAAATCCTTACTTATTCCTTTTTCTATAAATCTAAATTTTTCATATGTGTCGCTGAAAAAATTACCAAAAGCCGACTCTTTGGCTTGTTCGTTTTTTATATCTACCAAAAATATATTCTTCCTGTTTGCGTATTTTGCTTTACGCTTTTCTCGCTCCTCTTCATCTCTAGGCCATATTGGATCAACTTCATATTTTAATGATTGTTTATCAAACACTTCAAATTTTACAATGGCTAACTGGTTTAGCGCTTCTTTGAATTTATTTTGTGAAATAAGTTTTTCGGTTTCTTTAATCATATTTCTTATTTCATCAGATTGTATTAAATCTGCCATGCTAACCGCTAGCCAGTCGATACCTAAAAATCTATTACAGCTTTTCTCAAAAAAATTTTGGATAGGAGTAATGAGTGTTTTAGATTGAGTAATGTTAGGCATCACTCCTTGATGTTTTATATTATTACGCAAAGTATTTATCTGGCGAATCTCATTTTTGCTCCAGAGTGAAAAATTGGGATCAGCTTGCTTCTCAAAATTTTCTATTTCGTCAACCATATTTACCAGATAACTCCTTCGTGAATTTAGAGAAATATTTAAATAACTACACAAAGCACCAGCAAAGTTATCTAGTGCATCATGGATACCTATAATACCTTGGGAAAACTGATAAACATCATGCTCTGTATCGCATGATGTAATTGCATTTTGAAATAATGATTTTGCCAAAACTAATCTATACAATATATTTTGATTCATTATTTTTTATCTTAAAATAAGAATTAATTTTTCTTATGTTATATTACGACCGAAGCTACGGCAAGAATAAGCGCAAGCATAAACAGACCTGTTAACAAATAAGAAAGCCATTCTAAGTGGGAATCCGATGCCCTTGTTTTTTCTCGTTTATTATATTCTTTAAGAGCTTCATAGTGCTCTTTATTATATTCTTCATAGTTCTTTTTGTTTTTAACCGCCTCCATGATTCTATTGAATTCTGTTTCAAATTCTTCTTTATACTGTTTTCGTTCATCTATTAAACCATTATGTTCTTTTGCGAGCCTTATGTGTATATATAGAACTGTAATTACAACATCGCTTACCAATATCAATATAGACCCGTACAGCAAGAACGCGTTTATTCCCAAGCTACTAAACCTGTCGGAAACTAGAACAGCAAGCATAGCGCCAAGGGCAATTAGCTGAAAGGATACTAAATTAAAATAGAATTGCCTTAGATAATCAAAATTCTTAAGCAATAAGGCAACCATATCTTTTTCTTGTTTTTCCTTTAATTTCTGTAAGGCAGTTAATTTATTACTGTATAGTTTTATTTGTTCTTTTTTACTTAAATCAGACATTTTTTAGTTTTATCCTTTTGTTATATATTCTCCCTCATCTGGCTCCGGCAATTCTATGGGCTCATTTTCTTCAGAAGAGTCGTTTTCTTCCTGTTCTGGATCATTACTGGTATTAAAAATTGTGTTTTCTAAATACATGTTGAACGTTTTTACTTAATAATAAAATTAAAGCTTATTAATAAAACGGACAATAAGAACAAGATAAGTGCTACTCTAAAGCACAGAATTTTATGTTGTGTGATCTTGTTATTGTCCTTTAATGCCTTTTTATAATTACTTATAAGTTGTCCTTGCGCGCTTTCTTCTTTTAGTTTTGAATACTCAAGAAGCTTTTGAATAGAAGGGATGCCGGTATTATATTTGCGAGGCCATAAAGCCCAAGCAAAAATTAACATAGAAAGCAAAAGAAGTAGCAAGGCAAGTATGTTTATATATTTAATATCTTCAGCCTGGAAAATAAAGCCGGAATAACCTATAAAAATAGTGGCACCAAAACCTAAAAATATCCCGGCTTTAAAATCTATAGAATCATCGCTTCGTAATAAATACTCATTCTTTTTTATAACTTCGTTTAATATTGTTTTATTCAGGGACATTTAATGTAATTTGTGGATTAGTTTTCAGTATTATAAACCAAATTCCCTGGTCGGTCACACTTGTTAAAACTGGTGGATTGTGGTGTAGTTGTGGATAAATGCTTTTTTACAAACAAACAAAGTGATGTTATTGTATAAAGTAGCAATTAAACAATTATGAGGAACAGACCGCAGTTGAAGTCAGCGCCTGGGCGCTGGTCCGGAATACAATCTGGATCCCGATTCGGGGAATAAAGATAGCATTGGATGATTTGGCAATACCATGCCAAAAGCAAATTCATTACATTAGTGTAGTGGCGTTGCTTTTGGCATTTTTTTGTTCAAAAGCAAAAACCCGAGCTAATGTAGCTCGGGTTTTTTAATTATTAACAAGGTTAGCTTTTTGATGGCATATTAACAAGTTAATCAAAAACTTATGTCCAATAAAAAGGAGTTAAAGATCAATTACGTTCCTGTAAAGGAACTTAAGCTCTCAGAATATAATCCGAGGAAACATGATGCCGAAACGGCTGAGCAGTTAAAGCGCTCTATAAAACGCTTCGGTTTCGTGGATCCTGTTATCGCAAACAGTGCGCAGGAACGTAAGAACGTTCTCGTTGGCGGACACTTCCGCGTAAAGGCAGCGAAAGAATTAAAGTTGGACACGATTCCTGTAGCTTATGTAAACATACCCGACATTGAGAAAGAAAAGGAATTGAATATCCGGCTTAACAAAAACGTCGGCGACTGGGATACAGACCTCCTTGCTGAATTTGATGAGGCATTCCTTGCCGACATTGGCTTTAGCAGCGAAGAACTTGATGACGTGTTTGATGTAGAAGAAAATCCCGAAGAGTTTGACCTAAACAAAGAACTGGAAAAACTCGATATAAAAGAAGTATCTGTAGAGAAAGGAGACGTATACGCACTGGGCAACCACCGGCTCATGTGCGGCGATAGTACCGAAGAAAAAGACATGTTCAAGCTCATGCAAGAAGAAAAAGCCAATATGTGTTTTACAGATCCTCCTTATATCCTGGATTACCTCCACGGCAAAAAACGGAACGGCAACCCTACTGAAGGCTTCGGCCAGAAACGCGACAGAAAATACTTGGAAACAGATGTTTTGCCCGATGATTTCACCGAAAAATGGATGGCAAATGTGGCGAAGGTACAAAATGATGACTTCAGCATAATTGTTTTTGAAAACCCCAAGAACCTAAGAACCATATGGAATGAAATGGAAAAGCACTGGCGATATCGCAATACCATAATTTGGCATTTACCAAACAGAGTGCAGGGATTTTCTGCTAAATATAAGTTCTTCAATAAGCACGATATCGCGCTTGTAGGCACAAAAGGAGAAGTTGAGCTAAGTACAAAGGAGGAAGAAAAGGAGTTATTTCAAAACGAGTATGAAAGCGCTCTTTTCGCAACAAGCGGAAAGCCGCATTGGGAAAACTACAGCAAGGGTTCCAAGTATTGTCCGACCGACTTTATTGAATACAAAGCAAGCGATGAAAAATCCTCCGGGCAGGGAATCATTTTCGGCACGAAACCTGTTGAGATATTAATTCCGTATATAAAGGTTTTAACAAAGCGGGGTGACTTGATAGTAGAGCCCTTCGGAGGCAGCGGAAGTACAATAATTGCCGCCGAAAAGCTCGGCAGACGCTGTTACGCTATAGAAAAATCTCCTGTCTATACGGAAGTTATAATTAAACGCTTGGAAAAGCTAACCGGCAAAAAAGCTAAGAAGTTATGAAGAAAGATCGCAAAACAAATCTATTAAAGAAGCTTAAGAAAAATCCGATTGTACAAATCGCCTGCAAACAAGCGGGCGTGAGCCGGGCTACTTATTACAGGTGGCGCAAAGAAGATAAAAACTTCAGAAATGAAGCTGACAAAGCCATTTTCGCGGGAGAAAAACTAATAAACGATATGGCGGAATCCCAACTTATAGCAGCCATAAGAGACCAGAACTTAACAGCCATTATTTTTTGGCTGAAGCATCACCATGCCGCCTACGCAACAAAGGTTGATATAACTGCAAGGTTTGAGAAGAACGAGGATAAGCTTACACCCGAACAGGAAGAAATGATTTCAAAAGCCATGCAGTTGTCGGGTTTGAGTGAAGCTGAAAATTCCGCACCTACAGAAAATAAAATTAACAAAAAAGATAATTATGAAAAATGAAATGATCAACAATAAAAAGATGCGGGCTAAATTGGCAAAAAATAGTCACATATACTTTTTTAACTTTTATTTATCGCACTACATAAAGCACCCCATAGCTAGTTTTCAGAAGGAGATTTTTGATATAACCGAAAATGAAGATATAGAACGTGCAATAATATGCGCGTTTCGCGACTCTGCAAAATCTACGCTTATCTCAACCTCGTATGCGCTTTGGTCAACGCTGGGCAAACAACAGAAAAAGTTTGTGCTGATACTTTCGCTAACCCAAAACCAGGCACAAACGCACCTTTCTAATATCAAGCGTGAGCTGGAAAGTAACGAGCTTTTAAGAAATGATTTTGAAGTAAAAAGCGAATTGAGTTCGGAGTGGAGTGTGAGCTCTTTAGTAATTCCGCAATTAAAAGCACGCATAACAGCCGCCTCTATAGACCAGGGTATACGCGGTATCAGGCACTTGGATACCAGGCCTCAACTCATAATATGCGACGATGTGGAAGATTTGTCTTCTGTAAGAACGCGCGAGGGAAGGGAAAAAATATATGAGTTATTTGTAAGCGAAGTGGTGCCGATGGGAGACCGGGGCACGAGGTTGTTTGTTGTCGGCAATTTGTTGCACGAAGATTCGCTTATAATGAGGTTAAAAGACCTGATAGACCCCGAAAACCCAAAAACTGTTTACAAAGAATACCCTATCTTGGATCATAACAACAAACCTCTGTGGCCGGGAAAATATCCAACAATGAAAGATATAGAAGAAGTTAAAAAGAGTACCGGAGACGAGAGAGCGTGGCAGCGCGAATATATGCTAAAGATTGTTCCTCAGGAGAGTCAGGTAGTACATCCGGAATGGATTCAGTATTACGACACAGTGCCGCATATGGACAAAAAAGAAAACGAGTATAGGTATTCCCTGGCCTCTATAGACCTTGCTATATCGGAAAAAACAACTGCGGATTACACGGCAATAGTATCAGCGCACATATTCGGACAAGGCAACGACTTGAGAATATATATTTTGCCTCATCCTGTTAACGAAAGGATAGACACAGTAAAAACGCTGGAGGAAGCAAAAAGAGTTTCGGACAACTTGGTCAATGGCAGAAAAACAAAATTACTGGTAGAGAGTGTAGGATATCAGGCCTCTATGGCCCAACAGTTAAAATACAACCGGTATCCGGTAGAAGAAATCCCCGTCCGAGGAGATAAAAGAGAAAGGTTGGAGGTTACAACTCCCTCAATACAACAGGGAAACGTTCTTTTTCCGCGCAAGGGTGCGGAAACCTTGATACAACAACTCGTTGGTTTTGGTGTAGAAAACCACGATGATCTGGCAGATGCGTTTTCTATGCTGGTTAACTATGTAGTCGATAAAAATAAAATGCAACACACTCCTTTGAGCGAGGTAAGGATAGGTCGCCGCTGGTCCATAACGGCAGGGCTGTGGGATATGCAGTTTTGATTGGTTTATAAGTGGGCATATAAAATACTGCTAATTAGTTAGCAGTATTTTATAGCATAAACTTGCTTCAGGGTCGGGACACACTAACCGAATTACGTCATTCCTGTAGTTATCGATGGTACAGCGAAGAGAAGGATACGGAACAATAGAGAAACTGAATAAGTTTTTGAATGAAGATACAGGCTCAACTTCTTATGAAGACAGTACGAATTATAATGCCTACAAGTAAAGATGCAGCTAGGTCTTTAGTGTTCCGACCGACGAGATTTATTTATCTACTGCAAAGTAAATACTTGTACACCAATCACCGGTTCTCCGCAGGTTATACCAACTTCGTTTATTCCGTGTACTGCCGGATTGAAGCGTTCGTTGTCATCGTTCATAAAGTTAGTAATCGAGAGATGCTGCGTTAGGGTTGTATCGATAGCAAATTCACTTGAATACTCAAACACCTCGTCGAAATCAGCTGTGCACTCCGACCATCTAGTATCCGTTAGATTCTCTATCACAAGATTCTGTGGCGTACTATCGTCAAAGTGCACATTGAGAGACAATTCCGGTTTCTGTTCCTCTTGTTGACTGTCTTGACTGTCGTCGTCTCCGCCGAGAGAGATTAGTATTCCCAAGAAAACAACAATGAATATTAGGCTCATAAAAACTATACCTTGAGCCTTTTCTTTTGTGGACATTTCAGACCATTGTTTGGGCATATTTTTATATTTAATTCTAATAGGTTCCGGCGGAGACACAAAAAGCTCCCCGCCGGGCGATGGTCCGAAGACCACCCACATGGGTTTCCCCATATGACCGTCCAAGGGCTCCCGACGAGGAGTTCTTTACCTTGGACGGATTTTGAAGCCATATCCTGCGCAAATATCGCAGAACTTAGGCCGTTGACCTTTGGTATGTATCCAATTGTTAATTTTACAATATCACGACCTTTACGAAACGTCTATCCCTTATAACTCACTAAAAACAGCTTGCAAAGAGGGCTGAAAGTGAGCCTTTTTTATTGCCCCACTCCTTCTCTCATCAAAACCATTACAGATGACAGAACTTCGCTACATTCCATGGGTTCTAAATCCTCCGGCACGGCTAAAACAATTTCTTCTATCATTTTGTATGGGGTAACATTTATGTTTTCTTCCTCTAGAATCTGAACGCTTCTAACTGCCATATCAGCTATCATCTCTCTATCTTCTTCACATTTTGGTTCTGCAGAGTCCAATAATGACGCATATTCATCTATACGTTCGTCGTCATAGTCTACGGCGCCACCCTTTTCAATCACAGTAAGTTGATACTCTACATCATCTTTGGTCCAACGATTCTCTGTTTCTTCTTGGCTTTCAGTATTGTTTGGCTGCTTATCAGAATTATTACCCATAGAAGCTATGGCCCAAATAAAAACCGTCATCCCCAATATAACAACAATTGCTCCTTGTAGATTTGAAAGTGAAGGTTCTTTATTAGAGTTATTTTGATCTGACATAATTCAATTTATATTTTTAATAATTTATTTTTGCCCCAAAACAAAAAAGGGACAGCCGACCTGCTGCCCACATTGACCAAAGCCCGAAGGCTTCAGTTGTGGAGGTCGAACTGCCCCTTACTGGCCACAATTGGCCGAAGAGGTGTCCATCCTTCGGAATTATTCCGATGATGTAGGTCGCAACTACATAATAGCTCAAATTAAGTCAAAAGTGAAGCGCTTATATGATATGTAGACAACACAAAACCCGCTGAAAGTCAGCGGGTTTTGTGTCTTTAACCATCTTTTCAGACCGTTGGTTGGACCGAAGAGATGGTTGAAAATAAAGACTAAAGACTTTTTTCAACGGTTAAGACAAGCTCTGAATTATTTCTTTGGCAACTGTTGTCTCGCTTTGATCCGGAGGATAAATTTGTCGTAATGTGTATGGAAAATAACCTCTTACACCATCCCAGATCTTTAAATATTTTGATGCTTCATACGCACCAAAATGATCAGGTTTACCCTCTAATTTATTCTTAAATGTCTCGGGATCGGTTGGATTGATAATATACAAACTCAAATTATGTTCCTGCACACCTTTTAATAAAATGTCGTTTACATGATCGTCGGCAAATCCGTAACCGATAACGAGAAGTTTTTTGTTTCCGGCATAGATAAGGTTTTGAAAAATTTCGAAATACCATTTTAAGAGAGGCTCTTGATCTATATCGTCCGCTTTGTTTTTGCCAATGACCATCTGATTTCCGCCCCGTGATGAAATCCAACCGTATGAACCATGCAGTTTTATATAACTATCTTTATTCAAAAAATTCTTAATCCCTTCTAATTCTGAACGATTGGGCAAGGTCACTAAATTCACTCCATCACTTCCATAAACACCGGATTGATCAAAGGATACACCCGGCGATCGGTAGCCATTCTTGTATTCCATGTATAAGTCTTGGTTCAATGTGAAAAACCACCCCTTGTCCGATCCACGTTGTGATATAAAACTCAAAAGATTACCTAACCCATATACATTCAACGCCATCGGATTTTCGTGATTAAATGTCCAGCTTTTCACCGTGTCATCAAGATCTTTATATGCCTCCTCAACAGCAGTTCTGATGTCATTTATTGTATCTTCACCACGACTCATTTTTGCTGAATAAACAGACTCGAAATCAAAATCGTTCAATAGAAGTTCGCGTGCCTCGGTATTTTCTTGAACAACAGGGTTGTTAAATATCTTTGACCACATTTCGCGCGCAAGAAAACCTCCAAAATTTTTGGTAAATCCGGCGCCCGTTAAAAGAATCAAATTTTTTTCTTGTAAATTAGGGTCCGTCATGCCTACTATCTACTATATAGTACTAAACGAAAAACCCGCCGTCAATTTAGGGCAGGTTTTGGTAAATTAATATGGATAATTTATGCTGATTTTATGACTTCTTCCAGAACCCCTTCTTCTAATAACTTCAAGGTGAACAAATGATCATTGTGATCAAAAGTTTCCCGTAAAGGATTTTGGGTATTCTTCCAACCAAAACCGTCCGTAATCCAGATAAATTTATATTTTCCCTTTAAAACATCAAAAAGATTTCGATATTCTCCGGCAGTAGATTTAAGCTTAGAGCCGCCTCCGCCGTAAAAATTAGTTTCTACAATAAAAAGCTCTTTGTTGCTTTCTATAATAAAATCATATCTACGGGAAGATTTATCTACCGGAACGTCGTACCCCCATTCGTTCTTAATCTTTTTTGCATTTGCTTCTTTTAGGTATTTACAATTATGCTTGTCGCATAAATCTTGTATAAACACCTCAACAATATCCTCCATAGCTGTACCGCCCCTATTTTTCCTGGTATTACTATCCAGGCCGGCTTCCACACCAATAATATAGTCAACTAAATTTTTGATACGCTTAGAAGTTAAAAGCTCCTTAAGACCGGTTTCTTTGACAAAAGTCAGATATCTTTCTATGTCTTCATCGGTAATCCTGTCTTTACTAAAATCAAAGTCCTCGTATACTAGTTTTTTGTTTTGAAAATCAACCAATATTTTAAATTGTTTTTTATTATTGCCGTCTCGCACCATCAAAGCAGGGATAATTTTGACTACCTCCGGATTACTCTTTAAAAGTTCGCGAAATCTGTCATCAAAATCCTCTTTACCCACTAAATAATTTAAAGTGTTGAGCTCTTTTTCTATATCTTTTGTGTTCGACAGCACTTTTTCCCAGTTTACAAAATAAGACCAAAGCCTATTGCTCGGTTTAAGGTTAGATATCATATAGTCAAAAACAGTATCTTCATCTTTTAGCCCTAAACGATTATATGCTTTTAAAAATTTCATTTTTTATTTTTTGCATTAAGTTTTTTGAAGTCCTTAAGTCGTTTTTTGGATAGATTAAGATACTTTTCCTCTAGGTCTATACCTATAAACTTTCTTTCATATTGATGTGCGGCCAACCCTGTGGCGGAACTCCCGGCAAACGGATCAAGTATCACATCTCCTTTTTGTGTACTGGCCAAAACAACACGTCGCAATAAATCATGGGGTTTTTGTGTGGGGTGTTTACCGAATTTCTTTTCCCAGGGTCGCGGAGTGTTAAGCGCCCACACAGAACGCATTTGTTTACCGGGTTTTTTGAGAAAATCCTCCGGCCAATCTCCTTCTTTCATTTTTTCATAGTTAAAGGTGTGTTTTGCCTTTTTTTCTTTTCTCGCCCAAATAAGGGTTTCATGGCTTGCCGCAAAGTAACGGCAACTTAAATTAGGTGAAGCGTTGGGCTTGTACCACGCTATATCATTAAGTATTTTGTATCCGGAGCGCTGTATAGCAAAACCGCACTGATATATAGAGTGGTAAGTTCCGCTTACCCAAAGCGAGCCGTTTGGTTTTAAAACTCGCCTGCAGGCATCTATCCATGCTTGCTGAAATTCAAAATCTTTGTCAAAACCTTTACTCTCATCCCATTCTCCCTTATTCACACTCACTCTTTTGCCGGCATGAACAGTGAATCCTCCATTGGAAAGATTATAAGGAGGATCAGCAAAAACCATATTAATAGAGTTGGCGGGAAGCTGATTTAATAAATCTAAACCATCTCCCTTATATAAGACAAAGTTATCTTCTGAAAAATAAGGTTTATGTTTTATATGAGAAAGAATTTTTTTGTTTACCCCTGACATGTACTTCGCATATTATCATAAAAGGTATAATATTCGAACTTAATAAATTTAAATTTTATGGCATAACTTTGCCTCAGGGTCTGGACACACGAACCCTATTGCGTCATCTCTGTAGTTAATGGAAGAGCATCAAAATACAACACAAACAGAACAACCCGAAGTGCAGGAAGAAGTTCGTTATTGCTTATATGCCCGTAAAAGCACCGAACAGGACGAAAAACAAGCATTATCCATTGATTCTCAGGTAAAAGAAATGACGCAACTTGCCGAGCGGGATGGATTAAAAATAACTGAAGTAAAGAGGGAAAGTCATTCCGCTAAAGCCCAGGGGCAGCGTCCTGTATTTAATGAGCTTCTTAAAGACGTGCAAGAGGGCAAGTTTAACGGTGTTCTCACTTGGGCGCCCGACCGACTAAGCAGAAATGCCGGAGACCTGGGGGCGATTGTAGATCTCATGGACAAGAATATTCTTCGGGAAATACGTACATTCGGGCAAAACTTTACTAATTCTCCGAATGAAAAGTTCCTCCTTATGATTCTCGGCAGCCAGGCAAAGCTGGAAAACGACAACAAGGGCATAAACGTAAAAAGAGGTCTGCGGGCAAAATGCGAACAGGGCCTCTGGCCGAGCGAGCCGCCTACGGGATACCTCAAAGATCAAAACAGGGATCGCAAGGGACACTTGATAGTAGATCCTGAACGCGCGCCAGTTATAAAACAAATGTTTGAGAAGGTAGCTTACGATGGATGGAGTGGCAGGAGGTTGCATTATTGGCTAAAGCACGATGTGAATTTCAAAACACGCTTCGATCAACATTTAACCTTAAGTAATATCTACATGATACTGAGCAAGCATTTCTATTATGGAAAGTTTGAATACCCCGGCGATAGCGGTAATTGGTACACGGGGCAGTATACCCCTATTATTTCCAGAGAGCTTTTTGAAAAAGTACAGGAACAAATAAACAAAAACCGCAAAGATTTACCTGGATATCGATTTAAGGAGTTTGCCTTTACGCGGTTAATGAAATGCGGTTTGTGCGGATCGGGCATATCGGCGGAAGAAAAGTTTAAACACCAAAAGAACGGAATGGTGAACAGGTATGTATATTACAGTTGCACAAAAAGCAGAGATAGGTATTGCAAGAGCGGTTATTTGAATGAGGATGATTTAATAAAGCAGTTTGAAAAGATGATTGATGAGATGGATTTAAGTAAGCTGGGCATTAAAAAGAAAATAAAAGAGGAAATAGAACGATACAATAAATTCCGTTCAGGCGTATTGGGGATAGAAACAGAAAAAACTCCCGCGGTACAGGAGCTTGATATTCGTAATTACGCTAAATATATTCTGCGAGAGGGTAAGATTGTTGAGAAACGGGAGTTGCTGATGAATTTGAAAAGTAGGATTTATATAAAGAAAAAAGAGATATATTTAGAATAGCTCCTCTGCTTCTTCATAACTATCCGCAATTTTGTTTTGATGCTTTTCAAAAACCAAATCTCCTTCATGTCCTCTATCTGTGAAGTATGAACCTTTTAGTAGCTGCGGATATACCTTAGATCCAACATCAATAAATGCGGTTCCTGTATTAGGTTTGCTTCGATTCTTAAATGCTGCCTTGGGCTTATTGGAATAAACATAAACTAATTCTCTTGTAGAGTCATGTAATTTTCGAAGCGTTGCAGTTATAGATCGCGAAGATGATTCTTCAGATAAAGAACGAACAGAAACAGACCAAAATGTTTGTTTAACCACTAGATATATATCTCCCGAAGCATTTTTTCTTGTTTCTGGATTTTCATAATTTGATGCATAAGAACCTTTCCATGTTCCATGAAGAACAGGAGTCTTTGTTAGTTGTGGTATAAAAAACTTTCTCCAGAACCACCTGTCATAGATTACTAAAAATACAAAAACAATACTAGCAGATCTTGTCACCGCATCAAAGACGCTATTGTCAAAGCTTAAAAATATAAAAGTTATTAAAACCCCCGCTACTACAGAAAATTGTATCGTGCTTTTTGTGGGCATATTTATTTATAGCCCATATAGTTCCAAGCTGCATCAGCAAAATCATGGGCATCTTCTTTAGTCCACTTTGAACTTCTGAGTAGATATTGCAACTCATTAACTTCTGCAAATTCTTTCCAACCTTCTTTGTTTGGTAAGGTTTCGTTGAATATATAAGCCAACACTACACGAAGGCCACTATTATATGTAAAACCATACTGAGTTCCGAAACTTTCGTCTGGCACATTATACACAAGACACTCTAAAAAATATGAAGAAATCTCTTCTTGCAGCGCTCCGTTTTCCACCATATCATTTTTTAAGCGTTTTATAATTCGGACCAGAGACTTGTATCTGCGGTAAGTATTGTTATTTTTCTTTGTGCCATTTGTTTTATTCTGCTCCGGCCAATTGATGACTTCTATACTGGAATTAGTTTTTAATACTATCCCGTCGTGGTTAATGTGTTTTGATTCATATCTTCTATATGACTGGCATGGCACAACGTCCAGTGGCAGGCGTGAACTATTGGCATCAACCCGAATCGCTTTACCACTAGAACTTCTTCTTACCGCACTTGATCCAAATTCTGATCTAAGTGCCTGCTCTATAACATCAGTATACTCCTGATGATCAAAAGATTCTTTTGAGCGATATATAGCCAAATCTTCATCACTTAACTCTTTGGCGTCAAACTCCTTATCAAAACGCTGCATAGGTCTATACTCAACTGCAATATCCACATCGCTATCCAAGCGAATATTTGTGTTATTGGGATAGCTTCCTTTGGCAAATACTCTTATGTTACTTGAATCAAGCAAACTGTGGCTACTGTTTTCTAAAGCTTGTTTTACAGCTTTTTCTGCTCTAGTAGCTTTTTCCTCTTCGGTTTCACTGGGTGGCTTAGACCAATTTTTTAATTGTTCCTCATTTATATTGGACACAATAGTGCGACGACTTTTTAGTAAAATTAATCTTTTAGCCTCTTAAGCCGCATATTTACTCGTGGCTTGCGAGGAAAGTTAGGTAAGGCATTGTAGTATTTTTGACTTCCGTACTGTTTGGCTAATTGTCGAAAAATAGATCTATACAATAACTTTTCTCTACTTGTTATGTGTGAGGTAGTATTATTGATATCGTTGTTTTTCATAAAGTTTTCAAATATATTTTCCAGCCTTAAAAGTTGCTTGCAGTATACATTAGTTTCATCCTTACAACCTTGCCTTCGAAGTTCTTGGGAGATGTAATCCAAAATTTCCTTCTCTTTATAATTTGAATTCTTAATATGATTTTTTATTTTTTTGTAAAAACTTTTAATTGCGCCTCTTCGTGATTCATACGCGGTTAGGTCGTTAGAACCTCTCACAGTGTTGCTGCCGGGTCAGGATTCGAACCTGAACTAGCGGTACCAAAAACCGCCGTTCTAC
>CAYMUG010000014.1:0-10634 GCA_964393575.1 uncultured Candidatus Saccharibacteria bacterium
GGCGGAGGGTGAGGGATTCGAACCCCCAAGCCCTTACGGGCGCCGGTTTTCAAGACCGGTGCATTGCCGTTCTGCCAACCCTCCTTTTTAAGATTTATTCTTTTCTTCCCAGTCCTTTATTTTTAAGCCATCTCCTTTTTCATCTCTTTCTATTACAACCTTTTGATGCTCCCTCCACCCAAGTTCACGCATTAGTTCAATCGGTATGCTTACCGTATACATATCCCCTGATTGCTGTATTTTACGTATATTTTCTTTTCCCTCTTCTTGTCTTGCCATATTAAATAAAAAGAATCATATGATTAATCATATGATTAATCATATGATTCTTTTTTGCAGGACAACTTAGACTAAGTAATCACTGCATGCCTACATTATAAAGATTTGCAAAACTTTTTAACAACAGTTTTAAGTATGTGAATCTGACTTGTTTCCTTTGATTATTTGGGCCATCCTATCCAACTCTTCTCTCGGTGCAATGGGAATTTGAGTGTGATCGAAAGTTATATTTCCATTTTCTATCTTAGCAAATTTTCCGGAAACAATATCATCCGAATGATTAATAGGAATCACATTTAAATGAGCATGTGACACAACAAAACCATGTACTACATAGCCCATTCGTTTCGGCTTAAATTTTTCTTGGGCTATCCGAGCAAATCGCTGAGCAGTCAATAAAATATGCGCTGCTAAGTCGTCCGGAATGTCTATGAAGTGTTCAATGTGCTCTTTAGGAATAACTATAAATGCTCCTGTGTTAATAGGGCGGAGATTCATAAAAGCAAGAATTTTGTCATCCTCGTAAATTCTGCTTGCTTCTTCTTCTCCTGATATTATTTTGCAAAATGCACAATCCATAAATAATCCATTCTATAGAATACTGAACATAGTGCCATAAATGGCACTATGTTCAGTATTTGCGGAGGAGGTGGGATTCCGTCGCTTCGCTCCTAGAACCCGTCGTCGCCCTTCGGGCTCCTCCTTGAAACCTTGCGGTTTCAACGCGATCCATTCGCCAGCCGGCGGATGGATCGCTGCTTCCACCACGGAAAACTACCGTTTTCCGACCCTTTCCCTGGGTTCGAATCCATCATCAAACACAAATCCGGACACGAATGCCCTTGAAGGGGCATTCGTGTCCGGATTATGGCGGAGGAGGTGGGATTCGAACCCACGAGACCCGTTAAGGTCTAACACCTTAGCAGGGTGCCCCATTCGACCGCTCTGGCACTCCTCCGTGTTTTGACTTATTATACCTTAATTTAAACAACTTTGCAATTGCCCCCTATTTATCAAATATGTTACAATTATATTGAAATTTTACCCCCCGCCGGTCGGCGGATAATAATTATAAAACCACACTAACTATCATCATCATTGCCTGCCCCCGTTAACGCGAAGCGCTTTTTCGGGGTTATCGTGGTTTAATTGTCATAGTCATTGTAATAGTGCGATCCGCCGGCCCGCTTCGCTCGTTCGGCGAAGCGGGCCGGCGGAAAGCTCATATATCATGGACCTATCTACACCTGTACACAAAGTAAAGCAAATCGGACCTAAATACGCCAAAAACCTTAAAAAACTCGGAATTGAAGAGGCAAAAAATCTGCTATTTCATTTTCCCTCCCGTTATGAGGACTACTCAAAAATAGTACCGATAAAGGACTTAAAGCCGAACCAGAAGGCTACCGTACAGGGAAAAGTTATTTACTGCTCTCAAAGAAGAGCTAATAAAAAAAAGTTGAATATAACGGAAGTTTACGTAGAAGACGAAACAGATACGGTAAAAGTAATTTGGTTTAACCAATCCTATATTAGCAATCAGCTACAGGAAGGGACAAATGTTTCACTTTCCGGAAAAGCTTTAGAAGATCCTCCCGATGTATATTTTTCCAATCCCTCTCACGAATTTATAAACAAATTTTCTCAACCGGTTCATACCGCGCGGTTAGTTCCCATATATCCGGAGACACGCGGAGTTAGTTCAAGATGGCTGCGTTACATAATTTCGCGGCTTTTATATTTTGCCGACTCATTGGATGATCCTCTGCCCGAAAAAATCGCAGAAGAAAAAGGATTTCCGGATTTAAAAACAGCTCTAAAAAATATACATTTCCCCGAAAAAAAGAAAGATTATCAAGACGCCCTGGCAAGGTTTAAATTTGAGGAGCTTTTTTACGTGCAGCTTGCAGCCCTTAGGGCCAAAACAAAAATGCATCAACAAACTTCTCCTCAAATAAAAACAGAGGTTAATCTCACAAAAAACTTTGTAAACAATCTCCCCTTCCAATTGACTGAATCCCAGAAAAAGGCGTCATGGACACTGTTAAAAGATATGGAGAAAAAAACACCGATGAATCGGCTGCTTGAGGGCGACGTAGGCAGCGGTAAAACTGTAGTTGCAGCCGTATCCATCTTAAACGCATCACAAAACGGATATAAAACAGCGTTTATGGCTCCGACAGAAATACTCGCCGAACAGCATTTCCGCACCGTAAAAGAATTGTTCGGAGATCAAAACATAAATATCGCTCTCTTTACGAGAGGCGCGAGAGAAAGCACAAAAAACATAACCGACAGCTCGGGCAAGCCAATAAAAAATATATCCAAAGAAAAAATGCACGAACTGATATCACAGGGAGAGTTTGATTTAGTAATCGGGACTCACACGCTTGTGCAGGATAATGTAAAAATACCCAAGCTCGCCTTTGTGGTAATTGACGAACAGCACCGTTTCGGGGTTGCTCACCGTGCGTCTTTAACCAAAAAAAATAATTATGTACCTCATCTTCTAAGCATGACGGCCACTCCGATCCCTCGCAGCTTAGCGCTAACAGTTTACGGGGACTTGGATATAACGCTTTTGCGCGAAATGCCCAAAGGCAGAAAAAAAGTAACAACTGAAATAGTGCCTCCCCAAAAAAGAAAGGGGGCGTACGAATTTATAAAAAAAGAGCTGGACGCGGGACGTCAGGCATTTTGTGTATTTCCATTAATAGAAGAATCAAATACTCTAACCGCGAGAGCGGCAAAGGAAGAATATGAAAAATTATCAAGCGGCCCTTTTAAAAACTATAATGTAGGACTTTTGCACGGAAAAATGAAGGCACAGGAAAAAGAAAGAGTGATGAGACAAATGAAGGAAAATGAAATTCAGGTTCTTGTAAGCACGTCGGTAGTTGAGGTTGGTATTGATATTCCCAACGCCTCTATAATGATGATTGAAAGCGCGGAACGCTTCGGTTTAGCGCAGTTGCACCAGTTCAGAGGAAGAGTAGGAAGAGCAGAACATCAGTCCTATTGTTTCCTTCTTACAGAAAGCGGCTCTCAAAACACTCTCCAAAGATTGCAGGCAATAACAAAAGCAAAAAACGGTTTTGAACTTGCCGAATACGACCTGAAATTAAGAGGTCCCGGCAGTATATACGGAGTTCGTCAAAGCGGAATGCCCGATATAGCAACAGAGTCATTAACTAATGTTAAGCTTATAGAGGATACCCGTGAGGCTGCCTACTCTACGCTGAGCGAAACTCCTGATTTAACAAAATACCCCTTACTGAAAGAAAAGGCGGAAGAACTACAGGAAACAATGCACTTTGAGTAAAAATCAACCATCACTCGCTCACGATACTGGGATCGCGGCTTGTTATTTTTGACTTGCGGTGTTTCGGGGTGGACCAAAAGCCCATATATTTCCCCAACATAAGCCGGGTTTGCGCCTCTATTGACGGAATGGCGCCGAAAAATATTAAAGTAATCAAAACCAAAACCCACTGAAGCGCCATAACAGGATATTTATGTTTACCATAATTAGGGGGCCTCGGAGGGAGTAGTAAAACACCTAAATACGCCGAAGACACGAGACCAATCATAGCTATCGTTAAGAGAAACCTTACAACGCGAAGTAAATTATATGAAAACAATGTTGTATTAAACTGATCCCCTCCTAAAAGAAGAGGAAGCCAACCCATAACAAACAAAAGAAGGGCATTTGTAGCCCAGGAATAAAATCCTTCGGCGGTGTTAAATCCGTAACTAAGTTTTTTTGTAAAAGGTATCTTTTTATTCTTCCAAAAGCCGAAAATAAAATATGCGATATCAGCAGCCCCGTAAGCCCAGCGCCTCTGTTGTTTATACACATTGCGCATCGTGCGTATATAAGAAGGCGCGACATTGGCATCCATAGCAATAGGATAAAATAAACTTACAACTCTATAGTTTCCGTCAAACCTCAAAAAGCATTGCCAGAATATACGCGAATCTTCACTTACCACGTTTGTCTGCCAAAAACCTACCTCAACCAAAGCTTTAAACGTCATAGAGTGCGAAGAAAAAGTAACTTTTTTCTCCGGCCTCTCCTGGTTCATTGTATGCCAAAAAGTGCTGGAAAACGCACTAACTCTACTGATAGCAGGTGCCTCCCATATATTGTTAATGAATAACGGAATCGGTTGATAGCTCGCGCGATACGGGTTTTCCGAAGTCAGAAAATGGTATGCAAGACAGGAAAAGTATCGCGGATATACTAATGTATCGGAGTCAATGGTAGTGACAAGTATGCTTTCATAAGGAATGTTTTCTTTATCTATGATTTCTTCTTTGGCTCTTCGCGCGGACCAGGTTTCGTTAGAGCCCTTGCCGGCCAGTTCACCCGGTATATCTTTAGGGTGCCTTGTAATTAAAAAATGCCCGAACTTTTCTCTGTATTCATCTTTTATACGATTAGCGACTTTTAATGATTCATCCCCTCCCCTCTCTTCTGTACCCAAAACTATAATCATCTTTTCTTTCGGCCAGTCGTTTTTTAAAAGAGAATCGAAAGTAGAGCTAAGAACTTTATAAGATTCTTTATACATAGGTATAATCACCAGCTGCCACACATCCTGCCAATCATCCACGTTTGCCGTATATTCGTTTTTCGGAAGTTTTTCCAGCTTCTGCAGCCAATCAACTTTTTCATACCAAAGCATACGTTTGTATGCAGTTCGGGTAAAAATAGAAAAATAAATTGATTTTAAAAGCCAGAAAAAGGCAAATGCAAGAATTAACACACTCATCCAAATTGGTTTAAAGTAAGAAAGTACAATTACAAATATAAATGTTGTCCAAATCAAAAATCCGGGCATTATTTCCAATGCCCTGTAAACCAGCGCGTCTTTTTTGTCTTTAAGATCGCCGGCTCTGCCTACAAACAGGTAATGAGGTAATTTTTTATCATTTTTATCCATATCCGCTAATAATATATTCTAACTTAAAGCCAATATAAACTAAACCCCGCTTGAAAGCAAGCGGGGTAAAAAAAGGTGCTTACGATTATACTTGTTTTCCGTCTTTAAATATCTTGTGCCTTTCTCCGTCATATGTGTGCATAATGGATATAGTATTTTCTACTTCGCCATCATCATCATATTCCAACTCTAAAGTTTCCAAATGAACAGGACGACCCCATAGTTCATTATAAACTTTTTCTAAAACAAGCCACTCATACTGAGGATTTAACTCAAAGCCGGTAAAATCATGACGCAGATAAAGCTCCTGTTGTTCGTTGTAATTACCATCCGTAACAGCAATCAAAGGAATATTATAAAGAGTGTGTTGTTCTTTCATAAGCTGCTGAATAACAAATGGACGTTTTTCCAGAATCACCTCCACCGCTTCGCCGGTGGTAGGATCGGTTATATCACCCCAGATATAAAGCTCCTGGTTATGTATAAATTCCGGGGTAAAGAAGTGTTCAATCGCCATCCTGTCGGTATACAAAGAACTTACCTCAAAAATTTTTTCTCTGCCCTTCATAGCTTCCGCATCCCAATTTAAGCGCTTGTTGGGATCTTCCGAATCCTCATATTCTTTGCCGAACTGACCCTTGTCCCACCTGTCTTCAATGTATTCATACAAAGCAAGTCCTACGCGATACCAATTCAAGCCTTTCTTGTGTTTTGCCAGCACCTTGGAATGGCTGTCATTAAAAACTCCGTGCTCCCTCGCGTTTAGGTAACCTTCCTGATACAGCTGTCGCATAATGCGTGTATGCCAGTAAGTAGCCCATCCCTCGTTAAGCAACTTAGTTCTCATCTGAGGACCCAGGAAACGTGCCTGTCTCCGCAACACCTCAAGAACATCTTTTTCCCATTCCCGAAGTGGCTTCGGCGAATGTTCAGTAATGTACTTAAGTACATCATACTGGGGCGTAGGCGGAGTTTTGTACTTTAAGTGCTTAAGCTCTCTCTCAATATCTTCAACTTCCTCTTGGGTTAACCTGCGACTCGGGGCAAGCTCATCGGTTTCTTGAAGTTTTTCGCGTTTTTCTTCTATGAGACGCCGGCGTATTTCCTCTTCATCGACCTCTTCCATAAATGGATTCGGATCCTGAAGCCACTGAATAGACATTCCCGCATCCTGCAGGCGTTCCAGTTTTTCTATACCGAATTTGCTTTCATAATCCTGAAAACGGTGTGTAGCATTACGCGATTCTCTGGCTATATCTACTGTATCACCGCGATTTTTCAGAAGAATATTCCTGTTAAAAAAATCAACGTGTCCGTAGACGTGCGGGATAATTGTGGCATTCAGGGCAAAAGGATTGGTATCTACCAGAAATGCGCGCGGAGGATTCTGATCCCAAACCACCTCATAGGGAATCCCCGCGCCGGAATAGTCATAAATCGTCTTTTGCTTTTCGTAGTCGCGTCCGCGGCTCCAGTGTGAAAAGTTAGTAGGTAACATATAAGCCATTGCTTCTATCATACGTTCCGGAGTAACTATTTCAAATTCTATATCCTGAGTCACAAGACCGTTTTCTTCGGCAATTTCCCGCACGCGTTCCTCTAATTTACTTAATCTTCGTATCTCAGAGTCCTTCATTGCTCCCACCTTTCTTTCTGAAGGAGCTCCCGAATCGTGGACAAAATCTCCTCTCTTTCGGAAATAATTGTCCCCAAAAACGGATAATTACTTTCTCCTGAGATAAGCATCTTCTCTTCCCCGCTTTCTTCCTTAATGGGCATTTGGCTTTCAAATTCTTCCAAAAGCTTCCTAATAGGAGAAACGCCATTAACATGAATTTGAGTATAACTAAGCATATTGATCTTCAGCTCTTCGATCAGGTTGCGGGCTTCACGGACAGCTTCTACGGGCCGTGCATCGTCACCGTCGGAAAAATGGAAAACGTAAACATTCCAGAGGTTGGTAGGATACTTTGACTGTATAATGGAGTTAACCAGTTCGTACGCGCGGTGCGCAATCGTGCCGCCGCTTTCAGCGGTCTTAAACGCTGTCTCTTCATCAACAAATTTAGCCGTAGAATGGTAAATAACGAATTTAACCTCTACATTGTTATAAATTTTGCGCAGAAACTCCACAATCCAAAAAAGCATTGAACGGGCAAGGTATTTCTTTTCACTACTCATAGAAGCGGAAACGTCAAGCATAGCAAACACAACCGCGTTTGACTGATGTTGTATGCTTTCCTGTATATCGTGGAATCTTAGGTCTTCATTGCTGAAAATAGGAAACGGCACCACTTTTTCGCTGGTAGGTTTAAACTCGGGATCCTTCAAAGTTTCAAACGCGGCTCCCAGGTTACCATTCGCTTCACGAAGAGCGTCAAAACAGGTTAGCTCATCTCTTCCGGTTTCCGCAGTCAGGGTCTTCAGATATGCAAAAAATCTTTTTATAGCCTCTTTAGAAGTTGCTTTTTTATTTAAACGGGCCCATGGTCCGCTTTTGGCGATTCCTCTTATCTCAAAACCAAGTTCAACTTCCAGATCTTTCGCTTCTTTCTCCCGGATATTGGGCAGCCCCAAATCCTCAAATATCATCTCAATGATTTCCTCAATATCCACTTCCGTTTCTATGAAACCCTCGCCGGGCTCTTCTCCGGCACCGCTGGAGCCGGGCCGGCTTCCGTCACCCGGGCGTCTTCCGATAATATCACCGGGACCTCCGGGTCCCTGGCCTACTCCCGCGTTACCGGCTTCTTCTCCTTCGCCTTTATTGCGACGACCGGGACGAAAATCAGGAATCTGAATACCTTTAATGGGAACTTTAACTTTCTTTCCTTCTTTCTCTGTAATAATATTTTCCTCCGAAACTATATCGGGAAGTTTTTTCTTAATTACCTCTCGCTGCTTATCGCGATGGCGTTTTGCGTCTTTTTGGCCCCGACTGCCGGTGGGATTTGAGGGAACAATAGGCATACAATCTCCTTCCCTTGCCTCTTTGCTTCGTTATGTTCTTAAATTAAACAGCGGGGTACCCGAAACTTTTTCCGGATACCCCGCTTTTTTTACTCATTTAAGTGCTTGGCCGCTTCTTCCACGACCTCTTTTGCGCAAATTTCACAAAAACCCTTGTCTTTAAGAGTATCAAACAGCTGAGCAGCTCTTCTTTTTTCTTCTTCGCCTCTGGGCGAGTTAGGGTCAAGTACCAAAATTAAAGTGCTTCGCGTCTCACTGATAAGCCGGCGCTCCACCGCACGGCGCAGCGGCTCATAGCTTTCGTAGCTGAAATCATGACTAAGGCCAATCGCCTGAACAACTTCGCCGCGGAAAGTATCCTTAGATTGCTCTGCAACCGGTACATGCTCCTCTACGGAGCGCATAAATTTCTCATCAGGTTCCTGCGTTTTACCGGTCGCGGGATCGCGCCTTGGCTGAACCTCTTGTTGGGTAACCTTACTCTTACGATTTACGTAATCCTTAACCTCTGCTATATACTTCTCAAAAATTTCGCGTGCGAGATCTTCGTAGGCACCAAGGAATGCTTTAGTGACATAATTGGTAACCATTTCTTTGTATTCTGCAATAATAGTGCTCGTGCCTTCCTCGGCGGAAAGTAGAAGCTTGTAACGTTCAATTTCTTCGGAGCTGTGTCCGCCCCGATGCAAAAACATATCCCGCAACGCTCTTATTACCCCTAAATGGGTAAGGCATCCATTGTTTGCTGTTTCTTTCTGCTCGGCAATCTTAATATTAAGCGCGGAGAGGATATCGCGGGCATCGAGCCCGAACATTCCCTCGTTCTTATCCCAATTGGCCGGATCATCCCTGAACTGCTGACCTTCTTCATAAAGGTCGCGTAAACTTACAGGAGTTTGCTCATCATCTTCTATCTCACTAAGTACGCGCTCCCCGTTGTATGCCTTAAGCTTGGTCATAACATCCATATTAAAATTACTGGATTCAACAAGACGAGTGGCTACAGCAAACGTTGCCGCAAGTTCAAGAGCTCCGGGCGCGATATGACATTCTGAGAGATCCTCTGCTTTACTCTCTTTATCTTTCTTATTAATTAGATCCCGGTAAATCTTAACCTCATCCTTAACCTTTAAGGGGTATCCCCAGGGAATAAGATAGAAACGGCTGTGAAGCCCTTCCTGGCCTTCGTCGTTTACAAAATCCTGGAGACCTTTGATGTTACAATGACCGATAGTTGTAGTGTCTACATAGAAGTTAGGCATCGTAGAGTCGGGAGCCTTAATCTGTTTTTCCGCGGCAACATTGATGAACACCCAAAGTAGGCGCACATCTATACCACGCTTGAAAATTTCTCTCGCTTCAGTAATGCCACGATTGCCCTTTTCAAGCTCACCGGTAAGGGAATAAGCGTCGCGATGACCGAACCCTTTGTCCGGGTTTTGGGTAACACCAATTTGTTCCATACCCACAAGAGTTGCAACATCCTGAGTTTTTTCATCGCTCGGCTCGAATGTTCCGATACCTCTTCCGCCCTGGAAAGAGAACGAAAATTCCGTCACCGGAACATCCCACCAACGCACAACTCCGTCTTCGTCAGTAAAGTCCTCGTTAAGCATAATGTGACAATGAGGACAGAGGTCGCCTTCAATGTCACCAATTCCCAACTTATCTTCAATGGGCTCGTCAAGACCGGCTTTTTCAGCTTTGTTTGGATCCCAGGTTCTGCGCCTGGCATATCTGGGAATAACATTGAGCGGCTCTTCGGGACCGGGCATAGGGCAATCTCTAATCCCGAAAACCGGGCGGAGATTATAACGTTCAAGTTCTTTCATTAACTTGTCTACCCAGGTTGACTTACCGGTAGCAGTCGGCCCTACCAATACCAAGCCCATTTGGCCCGTGGGAGGTCCGCTGTTTAGCCAGTTATAAATCGCCCAAGTACCCGAATGTGCGGGGTCTCCATACATTCCGATTTCATCCAGCCACTTCGATCGCTTAGTAACACCGAAAATTTCATCTTCTTCTGTTGCATCCTCAAAACCATAAGAGCTAAGGATTTCCTTGAGACGTGCGGAAGAACCCATAGAAATAAGCGAATCCTGCGCAACAATGTCCAAATATTCACGAACGGTTCTATCTCCGGAACGTTCCGCATATTTTTTGCGCTTTAGGTCTTTGTCTTTTTCAATAAATGAATCAACATCAAATCCTGTGCCATCGCGAGCGTGGTTCTCACTCACCTGTTTTCCTTTCTCCGGTTCTCCGGGTTTTAAAGGTACAGTGAGTATATGGTAAAAAAAGGTCCATAAAGCGTCAATATGGACTTGCTAAAAAATTTATTGTATTATAAAAAGATAAAATCTTGATTTTTTTTGTAGTTTATAATAATATAAACCTTATCAGAGTTCCCGGTCCCGTCGTCTAGCCAGGCCCAGGACG
>CAYMUG010000014.1:10734-12935 GCA_964393575.1 uncultured Candidatus Saccharibacteria bacterium
ATAATATAAACCTTATCAGAGTTCCCGGTCCCGTCGTCTAGCCAGGCCCAGGACGCCAGGTTTTCATCCTGGTAACACGGGTTCAAATCCCGTCGGGACCGCAGAATAGTATATTGCATGCAATATAGAATTTGAGACCTCTCAATAACACGGGTTCACCCTGTCATTCGACAGGGTGCCGTATCGGATGATACGGCAAATCCCGTCGGGACCGCAGAATAGTATATTGCATGCAATATAGAATTTGAGACCTCTCAATAACACGGGTTCACCCTGTCATTCGACAGGGTGCCGTATCGGATGATACGGCAAATCCCGTCGGGACCGCAGAATATCTAAAAAAGAAGCCCCGCACCTATAAAGCACGGGGCTTCTTTAGTGCGGGGCTGGTACTACGAGGCGACGCGCTTATAAAATAAGAATGGCATTAACTTGAGAATTATATCCCGTTTTTGCCACTCCCGCTTGGTGCGCGTACGCTTCTGAAGGGAGGAGGCGCAATACCACATATATTCCTCAGCGTATGGCTGCTGCCTGAGAAGAGGAGATGCCACTACATATATATCTGCGCCCGCCTCATCTGCAGCACGCCTGAGGTCACGCACAGCGCGCCACATATGCGGAGGTGCAGCAACTACGACAAGTTTCTCTAAGTTGCGTTGTAGAGCCCATTGCACGGCTCCCCTTGCGATGCGAAGAGTCGGCGGCGGATTGCCCGCCTGCTCGGATACGCGAGTCACGTCAATTCCATCATCTTCTCCGCATACCCAAACATCCGCTTGGGTGTAGACCGGTCGGTTGCCTTCGTTAAGATACCATTCACGATGCCATTCATGGGCCTCCGCCCATGCTATATCACTGATCATTCTATTGGGTTTAATATCTTGAGGCGCTCCAAACGCAAATGCTACCACCCCTGTTGTATTATTAGACACTTTTCTACCTCCTCGTCTTGTTCGTGAACAATGGTTTTATATTATACCATACTTATTGTAAAACGCAAATTCTAAAATACTGCAACGATCCACCCTCACAGACCTAGCACACTGCTATTGAAAAAGACCGGAAAAAAACTTATAGTACTTGCATAGAATTAGTATTTCCCCTATGAAAATCCTGGGAATCGAAACATCATGTGACGAAACCGGAATAGCGTTGCTTGAGGCGGAGGATATAAATCCTCCTTATTTTAATTTGCTAAAAAACGAAATTCATTCACAGGTGGATCTTCATCGTGAGTACGGAGGAGTCGTGCCCTCTTTAGCGCGACGTGAACATGCCAAAAATTTAATTCCGGTGCTTTGCAAAGTACTGGAATTAGATTGCTCTCAAACAACAAATTCCAAACGAATACCAAAATCCAAACTACAAAAAATAGAAAAATATTTTGAAAGATATCCGGAATTACTGAAAGAATTCAAAGAAAAAATTGTACAGCTTGAAAAACCCGGGGATGACCCCGTTAGTAGTAGCGCTGGTGTCAAAAGTACGAATCCGAAGGACCACGGCGCGACTACTACTAACGGGGTTGATTTAATTGCTGTAACCAAAGGACCCGGGCTTGAGCCCGCGTTGTGGGTGGGTATAAACTTTGCACGGTCGTTAAGCGTGTTATGGGACGTGCCGATTATAGGAGTGGACCATATGGAAGGCCATCTTGCAGCAAATCTTTTGCTGCAAGATGGCCTTAATTCAAAAGTCAAAAGTCAAAAGTCAAAAGTCGCCGGAAAATCTATAGATTTTCCGGCTGTAGCACTAGCGGTGTCAGGTGGACACACACAACTAATTTTAATCAAAAAATGGGGAGAATATGAATTACTCGGCGAAACACAGGATGACGCGGCAGGAGAGGCATTTGATAAGATTGCACGTTTACTAGGTCTTCCCTACCCCGGCGGTCCGGTCATTGAAAAGCTCGCAAAAGAAGGCAACGCAAACGCTTTTTCATTTCCCCGCCCTATGATGAAAAGCGGCGACTATAATTTCAGCTTCTCCGGACTCAAAACCGCTGTTTTATATAAAATCAAAGAATTAAGAGACAACGGGGGTTTAACCCCCGTTGCTGCGGATATCGCGGCATCTTTCCAACAGGCGGTTATTGATGTTTTGGCAGAAAAAACAACAAAAGCGGCTGAAAAATACAATGCCGGAACTGTGATGTTAGCGGGGGGAGTTGCCGCAAATAAGTTTTTACGCAAAGA
>CAYMUG010000014.1:13035-15761 GCA_964393575.1 uncultured Candidatus Saccharibacteria bacterium
CCGGAACTGTGATGTTAGCGGGGGGAGTTGCCGCAAATAAGTTTTTACGCAAAGAACTGGAAAAACACATAGAAGAGGCGAATATTTCTATGCCTCCCGTTAATTTAGCACTTGATAACGGAGCCATGATAGCAGCAGCTGGTTATCTTAATTACCAACAAGGCGTCCGCAGCAACCCGGAAACAATTAAAGCAGAGGGTACGAGAGTTATAACGGAGGAATAGAGAATCTATAATACATAAATAACAATATCCAAGGACACAAGGATACAAACAAACTTCAAATTATAAATTAGAGAATGTTTGTTGCTTGCAATTTGTGTATTGTAATTTGTTTGTATCTTGTATCCTTTTAATTTGGAATTTGAAATAATTTAACAATTTAAAGTATAATAACTACAATGTTAGATAAACGTTTTAACCATACAGAAAAAGAGTCGGAACTTTACGAGTTGTGGGAGAAAAGCGGGTACTTCCACCCGGAAACCTGTATTGAGGAGGGAATTTGCGATGAAAACGCGGAGGTTTTTTCTATGGTGTTACCTCCTCCTAATGTTACAGGAACCCTGCATGTGGGGCATGCTTATATGCTCGCGCTTGAAGATATGATGACAAGATATAATAGGATGCGCGGAAAAAGGACACTGTGGATCCCGGGAACGGATCATGCCGCAATAGCAACCCAATCCAAAGTAGAAGCCCAAATTTGGGAAAATGAAGGAAAAAACCGTCACGATCTGGGACGTGAAGAATTTCTAAAACGCGTAAAAAAATATGCACAAAACAGCCACGATACTATAGTAAACCAAATAAAAAGAATGGGCTGCTCCCTGGACTGGGAGCGCGAGGCATACACTTTGGACGAGGCAAGAGAAAAAGCAGTTCGGACGGCATTCAAAAAAATGTACGACGAGGGTCTGATATACAGAGGAGAACGCATTGTAAACTGGGATCCGGAAATGAAATCCACTGTTTCAGACGATGAAGTCGAATATGAAGAAGAAAAGTCCCCTCTTTATTACATAAAATACGGACCGTTTACGGTGGCAACAGTACGTCCTGAAACAATATTCGGAGATACGGGAATAGCGGTTAACCCTGATGATGAAAGATACAAAGAATATATAGGAAAAGAAGTGGAGGTTGACCTGCTCGCGGAAAAACGGAAACTAAAAGTTATAGGCGATGAGCACGTTGATCCTGAATTCGGAACGGGAGCGATTAAAATAACCCCGGCTCACGATCCTAACGACTTTGATATTTGGCAAAGACATGAAGACAAAATAGGCGCACCAATACAGGCGATCGGCGAAGAAGGCAAACTAACCGAAGTTGCGGGAGAATACGCGGGTATGCCGGCTCTTGAAGCCCGCGAAAAAGTTGCGAAAGATTTGAAAGAAAAAGGATTAATTGAAGACATTGACGAAAACTACACAAATAAAGTTGCGGTTAACTACCGCGGAGGCGGGCGCATAGAGCCGCTTATAAAAAAGCAGTGGTTTGTTGATGTAGATAAAGAATTTATCCTGCCCAACTCTAAAATAAAAGGAATTAATGCGGGAGAAAAAACAACTCTTAAAAAATTAATGCGCACCACAGTGGAAAGCGGTCAAATACAGATAGTGCCCGACCACTTCAAAAAAACCTATTTCAATTGGGTTAACAATTTACGCGACTGGTGTATTTCACGCCAGATTTGGTACGGACACAGGATACCTGTATGGTACAAAAATAAATCCGAAATCCAAAATTCTAAATCCGAAACAAATTCAAAATTCAAAATTCAAAATTCAAAACAAGAGGAAGTTTACGTGGGTACAGAAGAACCCAAAGGTGAGGGCTGGGAACAGGATCCCGATACACTTGATACATGGTTTTCTTCAGGGCTCTGGACATTCTCTACTCTGGGATGGCCCGAAGAAACAAAAGATTTAGAAGTTTACCACCCCACAAGTATACTTGAGACAGGACACGACATACTATTTTTCTGGGTGGCAAGAATGATTCTAATGACCGGTTTTCTCTTAGAAGACATTCCGTTTGAAACTATATATCTTCACGGTTTGGTTCGCGACGAAAAAAACAGAAAAATGTCCAAATCGCTGAATAATATAATTAATCCTATTGATGTTATAGAAGAATACGGCACAGATGCTTTAAGAATGACTCTTATAACCGGTGCTACAGCGGGGCGGGATGTGCCTATTTCCTATGATACAATCCGGGGATATCGCAACTTCGCGACAAAATTATGGAATATAACGCGTTTTCTTCTTATGAATCTTAAGGATTATGACCCTGAAGATGCTGCAACCTACACGGAAGAAGATAAAAACCTAATGGAAGAGTTTGATTCCGTAATAAAAGAAGTCACAGATAATATGGAGCGCTACCGCTATGCCCAGGCGGGAGAAGTTTTACATAACTACACGTGGCACACATTCGCGGATAAAATAGTTGAAAACTCCAAGGAATTGCTTAACGGTGAAAACCAAACAGAAAAAAGCTCCAGGCAGCACACGCTCTTATATATATGGAAAAATACAATAAAAGCACTGCACCCTTTTATGCCTTTTGTCACAGAAGAACTGTACAAACATCTACCTCCTGAAGATAAAAATCTTCTTATGGTGGAAGAATGGCCCGCGTAAGGTCTCCTCGCCACGACATAACCTCAGGGCTCTGCTCGCTGCAATCCTACGCAAATCACAAATCCCAAGGACACAA
>CAYMUG010000015.1:0-13929 GCA_964393575.1 uncultured Candidatus Saccharibacteria bacterium
CCTTCGGCTATATCTTCCTTTGCCCTGTTGTAATCAACAGAGCATTTTTGCGTGTCGGTTTCTTGAGCGGCCTCTTCTTCAGTAATCGGACGGGGTTCATGTACACAACTTTCTACCTTGAAAATATAAGTTTTAAAAACAGCATTTGCGGTCTTTGTTGCCGCAAATAAAGATACTAAAGTTGCCGTTATAAAAACAATTGCTAAAGAGGAGGTAAAAATAAGTTTAAACCAATTCATATTATTTTTTTCATTCATATTATTTTAATTATAACATAATAAAACGCTGTCCGCCTATTTTGTTTAATGTTCGATAATTAAGCAATCTCTATTTTTCAATTTTTAGGGGAGTTCCGGTGGTCTAACTATAGAAAAATTACTACAACAACTTTTAGTGGATTTTTTATATGGTTGTTTGTGCATATGTTTGTTATAATAAATTAAATACGGATTACAATTAAAAATGTACTTTACGTAGTATGAAAAAAATTATAGTTTTAATAACTGTTCTTAGTTTATCTCTCGGCGCAGCCGGCGCTACAGCCCAAACCGAGGAACTGCCCGACGCGGGGCTTACACCCGACAGCCCTTTTTATTTCTTTGATAGTTTTTTTGAAAGAGTGCAGGAATTTTTTACACTCAGCAGTGAAGGCAAAGTAAATCTTCATAAAAAATTTGCCGCAGAGCGCTTAGCGGAAATAAGGGTTGAATTGGAGGAAAGAGGCGTTGAAGCTCCGGGTATCGATGTAGCACGTGAGCGTCTTAACACGAATTTAGATAAAATTTTTCAGAATCTTGAAAAAATGAATAGCGAGGGTGAAGATGTTTCAGAACTTTCAAATAACATTAGAAACGAACTTAACGCAAAGAAAGAATCCCTTGGGGCAGCTTTTGACACAAAAGAAGAATCCCTGGACAGCACAAGAGAAGACCTGGAACAACAGTTAGAAGAAGCAACAAGTGCAAACAATGAAGCACAAATTCAGGAATTAGAGAATGCGCTTGAGCGCGTCAACGCGCAGCTGGAGGCAGTGGATATGCATAAAGATGAACTTGACAATAGATTTGGAGATATAGATTGGGAAATGGAAGATGAAGAAGAGGAGGGGCAAGAGGAAGAGGAAGAAACTGAAGAAGAACAAGAAGCACAGGAGGAAATGGAAGCCCGTAGCGAAGCCAGTAACACAATTTCCGAGGCAGAGCAGGAAAAAGCATTACTTGAGAGTGAGGCGGAAGCACTTAATGTAAACCTTCCAGATGATGCATTTAATCAATTCAATAATTTAATCACACAAGCAAAATCCGCGCTTGATGCGGGCAATTTTGCAGAAGCCAGTAATTTGGCCGTAGAGGCAGAGCAGGCTTTGGTTGAAGTTGAAGATACTTTAGAAACATTAGAAGAGCAGGCCGAAGAAGAATTAGAAGAGCAGTCCGAATCTCCTGACGAAACCCCGGAAGGAGGTAGGGAAGAATAAAAAGATAAAGCAACTACTGCCAAAAAAGAAAATATCTCGGTAAACAAAAACCCTGCTATTTTAAAAGCAGGGTTTTTGTTTCAAAGGCATTAAGCGGTTTGTATGATAAAATGAGTATATGGTAAAGAAAATACCTAAAAAGAAACTTATATTTTTTACTGTGTTAATACTCGTCCTTGGCGGAGTTTACCTTTACTATGTACGGGGAGTAGGCATTAGCCCGAATATTTCTTCCGAGAAAACCATAGGGCACGAATCCGGCGGGACGCGAACTTATTCGTGGCGTATTAGAGAAAGCATGCCGAACTCGCGCACGGAAGTAACCGGTGCCGTACTTGATGGCGAAATTTATATTGTCGGAGGCCTCGGCGGCGTCACCGGCGCACAAACACTTTCCACGGTGGAAATATATAATCCTGAAGAGGATAGCTGGCGCAATGGACCTGATTTACCGCAAGCTCTGCATCATGCCAAAATGGTTGCGGCGGAAGGAAAACTTTATGTAATAGGAGGGTACACAGGCCTCGGATTTGAACCGACGGCGCATGTATTTTCCTTTAATCCTGACGAAGGAGAGTGGCAGGAAGTTAGTTCGCTCCCCGAACCCCGCGGAGCTCACGCGGTAGGCGTTGCTGAGGGAAAGATTTATGTAGCCGGCGGTGTTGGCCCCGAGGGTTTAAGCGGAAAACTTTTTATATATGACGCGGAAGAAGATGCCTGGGAGCAGGGGGAGGCCATGCCGACTCCCCGCGAGCATCTCGGCGGCGCGGTTATTAAAGATAAGTTTTATGTCGGCGGAGGACGGACCGGAGGAATAGGCAACAACCTTGGGACGCTTGAAGTATACGATATTCAAAATAAAAATTGGGAGAAAGGCCCTGATATGCCCACTCCGCGGGGAGGAGTTGACGGTGCTGCTTTTGATCACATGTTTGTTATTGCCGGAGGAGAAAAGAAAACTTCAACTTTTTCCGAAGTGGAAGGATATAACCCCGTTTCCGGAGAGTGGCACACGCTTCCGGAGCTTCCCACCGCGCGCCACGGCCTTGCTGTGGTAAGCCGGGACAACGAGCTTTATGTTATAGGGGGTGGAAAAAATCCGGGCTTTTCGGTTTCGGGGGTTAATGAAGTGCTGAAGGCAGAGCTTATACTGCCCAACACCAAAAACTAAAAAATTAAAGATTTTAAAATCTAACTTTAATAAACCCCCTTTGCAATAAGGGGGTGGTGCTTTGTGAGGAGTTTAGTTATTAACACCCGGGAGTAGTTTTGAGAAAAACCGCCAAAACCGTTTTTTCTTTTGATCCCTACAATCCATTTGCGCATGAAACCCCTCGCGGCCTTCCAGCCTGCGAAGGTCTGCCCACGCGTTCACGACCTTAGCCTTACCTCTGGTCGAAGGATCCCAAACGGCTTTGCCCCAGTTGTCACTTACACCCATTTATTACCTCCTCGAAAGCTCTCGGTATCAGGTGCTGAATAAAAACTACCACAAATTGTTTACGGGGGCAATATGGTAATTGCTACTTAGCTGTGAATCATAAAGAAACGGAAATTAGTTTAATAATTCGGGTTGACTGTTCATATTAATTAGTGGTAATTTATAGTGCCGGAATATGATGCCGAGACGGAAAGGACCGGTAGTATGACGCATTCTTATGAGCGGTTCGCACAAATATTCAACGAAAATATATATCGACGCAGCCGCAGCAGAAAGGGAATATCGGATACAAGCACCAGTAAACAAAAGAAGCCGCTCCTTCTTAGTGGCGATGCCCTGAGAGAGCAAGTTGCCGAAAATACAAAAAATCTCATTGATTTTGTCTGGGATATCGGCGGTAAAGATTGTCGCGGACCGGAAGAGATTCGGTATGTTATGGAAAGTATGTACGACATCATCAATTATAAGCTTCAGCCGCCGGATGCTTACCAAGAAGAAATCGCGCGCCTTGAAGGACAGGCAGAGGCATTACGCCTACTGACAGATCTTCCGTATCGCATCAACGAACGCTACCGCGTGTGGGATGTTTCGTATACAAATATTCGGGCAAGGCCGGTTGCCCTGGAGGTGTGGATGGATTCGCTATACGCGCAAATTTTTGAATACGGACGCATGGCAACTGAAGGTCATATCAGCCAAGCTGAACTTCTCGCTTTTGCCGACGTGATGATTGATGGCGAAATACACCCATGGCTTGACGGTTGCGGCAGAAGCGCGACAGCGACAGTTATGTGGCTTTCACTGCTAAAGCAGGACTACGCTCTTCCGCTTTTCCACCCAGATCGCGATGAACATTACCGCTCCATTCGTGACTTAAGCGAGCACACACAGTACTTTCAATATTGTTTAACACGGAAGAAGTAATATTATTACTCCATACTTCATGGTTTCTGTTAGAATACAGAGACGACATATAGTTACCCGAAACAGAGCGCTTGAACGCGCTCTTTTTTATGTATAGAATACAAAACAGATTATCGTAGCTCGTAGGAGTAAGTATTTATGCAAAACACGGAAAAAATTATTACATACGCTAAACAACGACACGCAGGACAGATGCGTGCCGGTAATGTGCCGGCGTGGCATCATATTGTGCGTGTTGCGCGCCTCGCAAGCGCGGCTATTGAACAAACCGGCGAGGGGAGTGAAGAGACGCAAAAAGATTTTTTTTATGCGGGGATTGGGCATGACCTTTTTGAGGATACCGATGCCTCCGATGATGAAGTTAGGGAGTTGTTCGGTGAAATTGCCTATGGATGGATACAGGAATTAACCAACTCGTGGGGTGATGATAATGTCGCGCCATATGTGGAAAAGGTGCTTAATGGTTCTGAAGAGGCGCGGCTTATTAAACTTGCGGATCTTTACGACAACATCAGTAATGTGACTTATAATATATCTCTCCTCGGTCTTGATTGGGTACACTCATATTTTTTGCCGGTTATAGAGCCCATGTATTCAAAAATCATTAATTCTTCATTTACTCAATACAGCCAAACCTGTGATACCTTAAAACCTCTTGTGCGTTATGCGCACCTGATACTGGAAAAAGAAGTAGAAAATTTTGAATCAAAGTAGTATTTTACGAACTTGTAAAGGATGATATAGCATGCAAACTGCTGAGACGGTAGAACTGCAACGCGAGTATTGGCGGCAAGCTTCTGAACATAAAGTTTTTTGGCGCGGATGTAGTTTTGGAGTAGAAGTTTTAAAAATATGCCCGGTTTAATGGAAAGCTCGGACTTATTATGGTTGCGTATTTAAAAGAAAAATATAATAGATTAACCGAAAAACAGAAAATCCTTGCAGAAGGTATTTTTGTTTTATTTATACTCGGATTTTTTGTATTTGCGGCGTTTTTTCAGCCCTTGATGTGGGATTGGGGTTCCGTGCAGTGGGACGCAGAAAATGTTCATCTTTTTAATCTACAATATTCTTCAAGTTTATTAAGCAACGGGGAGATTCCGCTTTGGACTCCTCATATATTTTGGGGGTATCCGCAGATAGCTGACCCACAGGTGGGCTTGTTTTACCCTTTTAATTTATTAACATCTCTTTTTACCGAATATACAGCAGACATACTGCTTTACCAGACAGTCCTTAATTATATTTTGGCCGGATTTTTTATGTGGCTGCTGGTGCGGTATTTAACCCGGCATTTTTGGATAGCGTTATTTGCCGGCGGGGTTTATATGTTTTCGGGTTTTATGGTAGGTCATGCTTCCCATATAGGCATGATGACAAGCGGGGCGTGGCTGCCTTTAATATTCCTGCTTACAATACTTGCTCTAAGAAAACTCAATTTTAAGATGGCCGTGTTTGCCGGCTTTGTAAGCGGTATTATGGTGTTGGCCGGACATTTTCAGGCGGCGCTCTATATTGCTTTTTTTGTGGCAGCTTATGTTCTTTATGACTTCTTCAGAGATAAACTTAAAAAAGGGGAATTTGAATTTAAAAAATTAGGAATACTCGGAATAATCGGCCTTGTGGCATTTTTCATAGCGGGAGTACAGATTCTTCCTACGTATGAATTGCAGGCAAACAGCTATAGAGAAAGTGTGCCTTTAGTGGTTGCCCAGCAGGAATCTTTAAGCCCCAACACTCTGTGGAATTTTATAAATCCTAACCATCAAAATGTACTCAGGCACACATACTCGGGTCCGCATGATATTACGCAAAACTATGTTTATCTCGGCATATTGATGCCATTTCTTGTTTTGGGCGGTATTATATTTTCCCGAAAAAGAAAATATAAATTATTTTTTATTTTCGCGGGCGGTTTAACGCTGCTATATGCTTTCGGCTCGCACTTTTCTTATGTGCACGAATTTTTCTGGAGTTATATACCTTTATTTGACAAGGTAAGGGCTCCCGCAAACTCTGTGATACTGCTACACTTTTCAATGGTGATGCTGGCCGTACTGTTCTTATGGCAGCTAAAGGAAAGATTTTCGGCAAAAATTTTTACTGTTCTATCCTGTATTATAGCGCTTTTTGCTATAGCTGATGTTGCAGCGTTTGCTTCTTCCGGTGTACTGCTTCATTCAATAGAAGCGCGCCAGCCCCCGGATGAATATGTACTTGAAGAGAGCTTGCAGGAGAAAACGCCGGATAACTATGACCCGGGAAGAACCCTTTGGATACACCGAGATGAGGCGCGCGGTAATGTGCCCCAAATTTCCGGAATATATTCGGCGGACGGATATAACCCGTTGACCTTAAAAAGGCACAGAGAGTTATATAAATTTATCGGGGAAAACCAAAACTTTATTGATATGGCAAACGTGCGATACGCTCCCTGCACTATACTGGAGAACGAAAAAATTATTGAAGATATAGAATACATTCACTCGGAAAAAATATGCGAGAATGAAAATGCTTTTCCGTACGCTTATTTTTTAAGTAGTTACGAAAATGCCGGCAAAATAGAAAATATAGGTAATTTCACGGAATTTAATTTTAGGCAAAAAGTTTTACTTGAAGAGAGCGTAAAGAATAACAACTTAGAAGGTTTCGCGCCCGGGAGAGAACCACAAGAGGAGTTTGGAAGTGTTGATATATTAGAGAGAGAAGCGGGAGAGATAAAACTTTTTACGGATAGGCAGGAGGACGGATTTGTTGTTGTAACTGAGAGCTATTATCCCGGATGGCAGGCGCATGTAAACGGAGAAAAGAGGGAGGTTATGCGCGGAAATTATATTTTTATGGCGATTCCCGTTGAGGCGGGGGCGAATGAGATTACATTAAGCTATGAATCGCGGAATTTGAAATACGGTGCCGCTCTTTCCTTAGTAGGATTGTTTATTGTTATTTTTGTTTTTATATATTCTGAGAAAGTACCGGGTATTCGCCGGCTTCGGCGTTTTGTGGAGAAGTTTTTGTGAAGGAGGATTACGGCGATGCCGGAGACGCCTTCTTTCATATCTCGGAAAGCTTTGTGAATGCATTGAACTATTATGAGGTACTTGACTACCTACCTTTTATTTGGCAGAATTTGATGGTACTATATAAGTAGTACCATTTTTATCATATAAATGCGAAAAGGAGGTGAATCTTGTTTAAGTTTATGCCTGCCGCCGAACACCGGTATACTGAAGAAATACTAAGACGTATAAATATTGATAAAACTAAACATACCAAAAAAACGCGAAGGCGTATAAGTATTGATAAAGACAAAATAGGGACTTATGGTTGGTATGGTTTAATAATATACGTTATAGCATGGGATGTAACCGCCAGAGAAACCCTGACAGACGCTTTCGATAGAGGTATGAACCATCCTGTTATACGTTGGATAGCCTGTATTTTATGGGGATTGGTTACAGCTCATCTTTTTAGAGTTATTCCCAAGCATTACGACCCGCTCTTCAGGGTTACTGAGTATATTGCGAAAAAATACGGCTACTAAAAATTTTGCCCCGCTCCTAAAAGCACAGGGAACGGGGCTTTATATTGCGGCTGCGCATGATTAACAAAATAACAGAGTAACAAAAGAACAAAAACCGGTACGCCCATAAGACCCAGATCCGGACCTTGGTTGAAGTCAGACCTCAACCAACCGTGACGCAAATTGCAAACAAAAAATCCCCCGGGAATATCCCGGGGGATTTTGTATTGGCGTTATTTTACCTCCACTTTTTTCTTTTTTTGTTCTTTAGCTTTAGGCAATGTTATCTTTAAAACTCCCTCCTTTACATCTGCTTTTACTTTCTCCGGATCGATCTTAGCGGGCAGCATTAAATCTCTTTTGAATTCTCCGTATTCTCTCTCGTAGGTGTAGAATTTTTCGTCTTTACTTTCTTTTTCTTCTTCCTTTTCTGTTTTTCCGCTTATGCTTAAACTTTCTTCATCCACTTCAATATCCAGATTTTCCGAACTAACTCCGGGGACATTTGCTTTTACTTCTACCTTGTCTTTTGTTTCCGAAACATCAACCTTGGGGAAATTTGAATGCCAGGGGCGCAAGGATGAAAGCTGATCAAACGGATCCCAGAAGTTTTCATCAAAAAGACGGTTAAGAGAATCCCGTAGGTTAGAGTAGTATTTTTCGGGACCAACGTTAGCCGGATGATTCCTGTGTCGGATCTCCATAGCTTTTCTGCACAATTTGCCGAATTATCCATTCGGAAAATTGTGCTGTTAATTTTAACTCTTCTATTTTTATTGTATAAAATTTAGCACTCGTGTCAATAGAGTGCTAATAAAGTATTGGAATTTCCGATTTCTTAAAGGTAAAATGAAAATAATGAAAAAATTTGAGAGAAAGTATTACCAGGGACTTTCACCCTTACCCGAAAGATTCCTACACGCGTTTCGCGGGCTTGCTAATGTGTGGAAAAGAGAGCCAAATTTTAAAATTGAGGCACTTTTTGCTTTAGCCGTTTTAGCTGCCATGATTATACTTCCTCTTTCGGGCACTGAAATGGCTGTTTTAGTTCTGATTATAGCTCTCGTTTTATCCCTGGAAATTGTAAATAGTATTGTAGAGCAGGTCTTGGATGCCTGGCATCCGCAACTTTCTGAAAAAACCAAGCGAATTAAAGACACAATGGCCGGAGCTGTTTTTTTGGCTTCTTTTACCTCCGTAGTTATAGGTGGCCTCATACTTTTACAACCTATTGTCGCATTTGATAGAAGAGTCAGAGGGTTTATAGAGTACATACAAACTCCTCAAATTCTGAATGTAGCTGAAATATTGACGATGTTGGGGGGTTGGAAAGTGATTGTACCTCTTACTTTAATTACAGGAGCGATTTTAACGGTACGCAAAAAATATAAGCTGCTAAGCTTATTGTTTGGTTCTGTTTTTGTGGGGCAGGCAATTGTATGGATTTTAAAGATATTTCTTGGAAGAGCGCGTCCTTCGGACATGGAGGTTTCTATAGGTGCTAACGGATTCAGTTTTCCCAGTGGACACGTGTTTATGATAACTGTTTTTCTTTTGTCTCTTGGTTATATAGCGAACAAATATTTAGTAAAAGGCAAAACAAAAACTATATGGTTCTTTGTGGGCCTAATTATATTAACAGTTGCTCTGACGCGTGTTGTACTTTCCGTACATTGGATAAGTGACGTTTTCGGAGGCGCACTTTTGGGGTTGTTCTGGTTTCTTCTGTGGTTTGGTTTGAATGAACGTTTTTTTGAGTCCTGATGCGAAAAAATTCGTTTTCCGGAATAATATTAGCCGTGTTTATTAATGTTGCGTAGCATTAATTGGATGAGTCGGGTGAAAATCTATGTTATAATTTCAAATATATGTCTATTTCCAGGGGAGTCGCAAGTTTTACCTTAGACCACGGAAAATGCCCCCGGTGGCTTTTTGAACGCATGGTAACCCTGGGAAGGTATATGGTGGACGCGATTGTAGAGGAAGAAGGGCCTGATGAATTTATAAAAAGAGTTTCGGATCCGGTTTGGTTTCAATCTCTCGGCACGGTACTTGCTTTTGACTGGAATGCGAGCGGATTAACAACTGTACTTACCGGAGCACTTAAGGAGGCAATCAGAGAAAGAGAAGAGGAGTTAGGTATTTTTATAGCCGGCGGCAAAGGGAAAACTTCACTTAAAACCCCTGAGGATATCCTTGCATGGGGAGAAAAAGCATCGTTACCTCCTGATTTATCAAATAACCTTGTATATAATTCCAGAATGAGCGCTAAGGTGGACAGCTCTCTTGTGCAGGATGGTTTTCAGATTTATCATCACACCTTCTTTTTCAGTAAAAACGGAGCATGGACTGTGGTGCAACAGGGGATGAACGAAGAAAAAGGTACAGCCCGCCGATATCATTGGCATTCAAAAAACGCGACCGACTTTATTAACGACCCGCATACAGGAATTGCAAGCCAGCAAATGCGGTTACCCTCTTTGGATTTAAGTGCTTCTGAAAGCGCTGAAAACAGAGATATAAGCCGGGAACTGGTTAGTGAAAACAGTTTCCAGGGGCTTATGAGGGATATAAAACTTCTCAGCAGATATTCTTCTTCTCTCAACAGTATGGCAAGATTTGAAGGTAAAGGAGGGCAGTTGACGTTGGTAAATCTTGAAGATAAAGAATTTAAATCCCACCCCGTAGTTGCAGAAGATTTTTCAAAAAATAAATATTTACATAAAATATTGTGGCAACTCACTGAAGAAAAACCGCGGAATTATGAAACCCTGCTTGCAACAAAGGGTGTTGGGCCAAAAACTATGCGCGCACTTTCTTTGACTGCTGAGGTGTTGTATGGGGCAAAACCTTCATATGAAGACCCGGCACGTTTTAGTTTTGCTCATGGGGGAAAAGATTCTACACCTTATCCTGTGGATACCTCAGTGTACGATAGTACTATTACAACTATGCGCAGATATGTGCAACACTCCAAACTTCAGAGCACGGAAAAGGATAAAATATTAAAAAAATTATAGATATACCTATATTTTGTGCAAAATATAAATATTAAAAATAAAAAAGAGATTAATGACGGCCAAACCTGGGAATTTAAAGTAGAGGTAGGGGACGAAAAAGATAAATTGACTTATACTGTATTTTTATCCAGAGATTACTGGCGTAAACTTGCGGGCAACAAAATAAACCCTGATACTTTGGTTAAACGCTCTTTTGATTTTCTGTTGGAGCGCGAACCCAAAGGATCAATCCTGAGTGAATTTAATCTCAACGTTATACCTCAATATTTCCCGGAGTATGAGGAAGAGGTGAAGGTGAAGTAAACTTCCCACAATTCTCAAAACCTGTCCCGCCAAATATTACAAGACATTGTGAGGTAATAATCGTCAAGTTGACATCGGTCGCGCAAGTCCAGTAATCTACATAGTAAGTTCTTTAATGTGTACCTGCCAAAGGAGGTCACCGTGAGCGCAACGGAACCACACATTTTAGGTGAAGAAGAGTTATCGTATTCTCTTTCACACATATTTAATGCTGTTGATGCGCCGTTCAGAAAAAGCGAGCCCGCTCCAAAAACTATTTTGGTTGATTTTTTCGGTATTTCAAATTCCGGAAAAACACAGACAACGAGCAATCTTGACCAAGTTTTTCGGAGAGAGGGCTTTCTTGTTTACGCACCCCAAGAGACAGCGGAACATTATAATATAAGGAATAAATCTACAGATGACTCCACGGTATTCCAGGGGCGTCACGTGAGCGGAGTTCTGGATTTTGTATTAAATCTACCCTGTGATAGAAACTTTCACGTTGCAATCATAAGTCGCGGACTAATAGATATGCTTTACTGGTACGAAAGAGGTTGGCGAAAAGGTGAGTTAAACGAGGAAGAATATGAAAGCGCTCGTGGGTTAATATACGGATATCTGCGAAAAGACCTTGTAGACGCGTACTTTTATTTCACTTGTTCCGATAAGGTTGCTATGGAGAGAGAGAACCAGGGGTCGCCCATTCAAAAAGGCGGCTCTAAAGTTAATCCAGAGGAACTGCGGAAAGCCAGACAGATATACGATGGCGTGGTAGCGGAGGTCAAGGAAAACATTCCCGGTTTACCTATTTTTCATATTGACACTACGCATTTGAGTCCCCGCGAGACCACAGATAAAGTTTTGTCTTATCTGGTTCCTTCTTTAGATTCCCGGATCGGCGTCCTTGCCTCGGATTGGGAGTAGAATATATAAAAAATGAACTTTTGCCCTTCATTATAATTTTGAGGGGCTTTTATTTGCTGCTATACGATAACTGCAATACACGCTTACTACAGCATTCTCTCCGGAATTGTAAGCGTTTTTAGATTACCTATATTGATAAGCTGAAATTAAAGGTTTTAAAATGTTGCAATACATCTTTAAAAAATGGGATAATGAAAATGGAATTATAATTAAAAGCTCGCTTGCGCTTCGCTTACACACAAATTTGCGCGGATTTGAAAGCAGATATACGCGGATACACGCATCAGCGTTAATCAGCTTTCTTATCTGCGTGGATCCGCGTGTTAGTGAGGCGGAGCCGACCAAAACTATGGATACTACATTAGTTGAATTTTTAAATTGGTTAGGGCAAGTTGTGTTAGGGCTCTACTTTTTGATGCTTGGCCTTAGACGCGTTATGAAAAAAGAAGAGATCACGAAAAAAGTATCGGAAAAGAAGGTGCCTTCGCCTAAAGTAGTCGTGATGGCTTCCGCAGTGCTCCTTGTAGTAGGAGGGGTAGGTATCATCTTTAATTCTTTTATTAATTGGGCGGTACTTGCTGTAGCTGCCTTCCTGCTTCCCGCAGCGCTTAAGATGCATGATTTCTGGAATGTAAAAGAAAACGAGGAAAAAACAAAGCAGATGGGCAATTTTGCACGCAATATAGCGCTTACAGGAGCCCTCTTGATGCTTCTATAAATTTGGGTTATTCCGGTAACTCGGTCCCGCGCTGATTAACACAAAGGCGCGGGGCTTATTTTCGTGGCCACCGAATTTTGGTTCTGTGGCGCAAAGAAATATACCCGCGGATTGCACGTATATTGTTGGAAGCATCCTACAAATATGTTATATTAATTATAATTAAAATTCATATTAATATATGCCAAATAATATTAATGAAGAAATAAAACAACTGGAGGATAAATTAAAAAAGCTTAAATCTGAGCAGAAACACAGCGGTGGTGCTTCATCACAAAAAAACTCACTCCTCGTTCCGGGATCTATTATATTTGCCGGATTATTAATCGCGCTTGCGGTCTTTTTCGCCGGCGGAGGTTTTAGTGGATCCGGCCAGGAAAGAGTTGCGGCAAATAGTAACAACGGAAACAATCAACCCGCTCAAGAAGAGTCCTCAGGTGATGTTGAAAATATGAGGCCCGTCAGCGAAGAAGACCATATTCGCGGCGATGCGGATGCCCCCGTAAAAATTGTAGAGTATTCGGATTTGAGCTGTCCTTTCTGTGAAAAATTCCACCCCACATTAAAGAAAGCGCTTAACGAATATGACGGCGAGGTTGCCTGGGTATACAGACACTTTCCTTTAGCAAGTTTACATCAGCACGCTCAGGCACAGGCCGAGGCGACTGAATGTGTTGCTGAAGCGGGAGGCGAGGATGCGTTTTGGGCATTCATAGACCATTTGTTTGAGAACCAGGTGGTACAGGATTCGGAGCTTGCCTCTGCCGCCTCCGCGGTTGGTGTAAGCGAATCTAAAGTACAAAATTGTTTAGACAGCGGCAAGTTTGAAAGCAAGGTGAAATCCGACCTTGAAAACGCAACCGATTCAGGAGGTCGCGGCACACCTTTCACTGTAGTTGTAGCGCCCAACGGAAAGAAGTTCACTGTAAACGGAGCGCAGCCATATTCGTCACTAAAATCCACAATAGACCTCGCGCTTGAAGAAAAATAAATTTCTTTGCTGAAAACTTCTCCGAGAGCTTTCGCGAAGGGTATGCGGTGTAGTTTCTATGCGTAATATACTCTCTTCTCTAAAAAAGGTTTATAAAAAACCTGTATATTGGGTTATATCTATTATTACAGCCCTTGCGGTTTTTCTCCTCTCGGTTTATTTGCCCAATTTAAGTTTAATAAAACAGATATGGTTTTCTTCGCAGGCCGACTTGGGGGATAAGCTTAGCTTTATGCTCTCCCTTGTGGGTGCCATATACACAAATACTACTCTTTTTTCCGCCTCCTTTATAATTGCGTTGAGTTTGCTTTTCGGTGCGAATATTTCTATGATTATATATGTAATCCGAAAGAATAGGCGCGCGCGGGATGCGGGCTTTTCAACCAGCGCCGCCGGAGGTATTATTTCAGGTTTTTTAGGTATAGGATGTGCGGCATGCGGTTCGCTGATACTAACCCCTGTTTTGGCGTCTATAGGCGCTGTAGGTTTTCTTACAGCTCTGCCTTTGCGGGGCGAGGAGTTCGGCTTGATAGGTGTTGTATTGATGGCTTATTCTATTTACGCTCTCTCTAAAAAAATATCCCCTAAGGTTGTTACGGTGGGAGAGAGTAATTAGTAACACCTACAAC